>JAGHBX010000177.1 GCA_021160785.1 Planctomycetota bacterium
ACCCGCGGCTGATCGATATCGCCCCGACAATACTTGATATGTTCGGGGCTAAAACACCCGGGCACATGGACGGGAGGCCGCTGGAGATTGATTTGTCCTCATGCAGCGGCGACAGTCGGCCGAAAGAAGAAAGCGGAGACGTGGAGGTCCGACGGGAACTATGAAGAAAGACAGAGCACATTCTCTCGATCGAAGGGACTTTCTCAAGCAAAGCGGCGTCGCACTTGCACTGACGGCTTCAATAGGCGGCGTGCGCGTATATGGTCAGCGGCGCAACTCCAAACTCTCCGGCAAAAACAGGGTTATCGTAATAGGCTTCGACGGCATGGATCCCGGTTTGACGGAAAGGCTCATGGAGCAGGGGCTGCTGGACAACTTCGCAAGGCTCAAAGAGATGGGGGGTTATCGAAGACTTGGCACGAGCATTCCCCCGCAAAGTCCGGTGGCGTGGGCCAACTTCATCAACGGCGCCGGTCCCGGCTCTCACGGGATATTTGATTTTATTCATCGCGATCCTGCCAAACAATGCACTCCGTTCTTTGCCGCTTCCAGGACCACTACAGGCCAGGGATACTGGCAGGTTGGCGAGCATAAAATACAGTTGAGCTTTCCGCCGTTTGGCCACAAGCGACCTGAGACTCTATTGCTGCGAAAGGGTGTGCCCTTCTGGGACTATCTTGACAAGGCGCAAATTCCGTCTGCGTTTTACGACCTGCCATCGAATTATCCGCCGAGCCCTTCGCGCTATGGCAATCATCGCTGTTTGTCGGGCATGGGTACGCCCGATCTGCTTGGCACGTACGGGACCTACCAGTATTTCAGCGAGGACGGACCAGTTCGTCCGCAGGATCGCGGCGGCGGGCGACACTGCATGCTGTTCTTCGAGGGCGAAACCGCCCGGGCTGAACTGATCGGTCCGCCAAACAATTTCCTCAAAAATCCGAAACCGATTTCAATCCCGTTCAAGGTCCACAGAGACAAACAGGCAAAGGCGGTGGTGATCGATATCCAGCAACACAGGATCATCCTGAAGGACAAACAATGGAGTGGGTGGATCAGGCTGGATCTGGATTTTAGCACGCCCAAGTTCATGCCCGACAAACACATAAGCGGCATCTGCCGTTTCCATCTGCTGGAAACCGCCCCGAATTGCAGGCTTTATGTCTCGCCGACCAACGCCGATCCTTCCGATCCGGCGATTCGCATGTCGGAACCGCCCGGGTTTCTGCCGCAAATCTCAAAGTCATTGGGCCTGTTCTATACAACAGGCTTTCAGGAGGACCACAAGGCTTTGTCCAACGGCGTGTTTACGGACGACGAATTTGCCCGCCAGGCGAACATGGTGCTCGAAGAGCGACTGAGGCTGCTGGACTATGCCCTCAAACATTACAATGAAGGGCTGCTGTTCTTTTACTTTTCCAGCACCGATCTGCAGTCGCACATGTTCTGGTGGGATAGCGACGCAAAACACCCCACCCGTTCGACTCGGCAGGCGCGCCGCTGCTTCGATAAAGTGAAGCAGCTTTACCGGAAGGCGGACAGCGTTGTCGGCCAACTGCTCGCCCGATTCGGCGACAAGGCGACGATCATCGTGATGAGCGACCACGGTTTTGCCAATTTCAAACAGCAATTCGGCCTCAACATGTGGCTCAGAGATAACGGCTACATTCGACCGGCGACGTGTTCGTCGATTCTTACCGATGCCGACTGGTCGAAAACGTTAGCTTACGGGATGGGAATAAACGGTCTGTATTTGAATATGAAAGGGCGCGAACGAGATGGGATTGTCGAGTGCGGCGCGCAACGGGAGGCTCTGCTGGAAGAGTTGACCGCCAAACTGGAAGCAGTGAAGGATGTTGACGGCACGCGTGTAATTCACAAGGTCCACAGAAGCGACCGTGTCTACAGCGGCCGACATACAGCGCTCGCCCCGGATTTGATTGTCGGTTACGCCCGCGGATATCGCGCATCATGGACGACCTGTCTTGGCGACATGGGAGACGAAGTGCTGTCCGACAACGCTTCGGCCTGGTCCGCCGACCATTGCGCCGACGCCAGTGTAGTCCCGGGTATACTGTTCTGTAATCGGACCGTAGCCGTAAAGCAGCCCTCCCTTACCGATATTGCGCCGACGGTTTTAGCCGAATTTGGAATACCGACCCCTTCGACTATGACGGGAAGAAATATATTTGCGCTCTAAGATGACTTTTGCAAAAGTCTTGTTCTAAGATACAATACGCAGATGACAGGGACAGAATATGGCAAAGATCAAAATTGATAAAGCGCTGTATAGCCGGGCAAAAGAGATATTCCCTGTTGCAGGCTACACCAGCGTGGAAGAGTTTGTAGAACACGCCATCGAAACCGCGATCGAAAAGTTCTGCGACAGCCCGGAAGACGAAGCTGTCATCGAACGTCTCAAAGGCCTGGGGTACATTGAATAAGCTGTCTATCGAACTGATTAGCCGCATCAACGCTATCTTCACCGCCGTGTTCGGATGGATGGTCGGACCTGTCATGCGTTTGCCTGGCTGGCTTTCATGTGCGGTTCTGGCGGGCATAGCTGCGTTGCTCATTCTGATAATCTACAAATACACCTCGAATCAAAAAGCCATACGAAGAATACGCAATCGCATCAAAGCCAACCTTCTTGCCATGAGATTGTACAAAGACAGCTTGCAGGTGACGCTTGCCGTCCAATGGGAATTGTTCAAGGCCGGAGTCGCACTCCTGCTCAATTCACTGGTTCCATTAGCGGTCATGCTGATGCCCATGATGATGATATTAGCCCAACTGCAATCATGGTACGGTTATGAACCTCTTGCCCCGGGCGCAGAAGCCGTTGTCACAGTTCAATTGGATTCCAGTGAGTCGTTGTCTTCCGTCAAAATCAGTTCCATATCCGGAGCACATATTGTTACAGGCCCTGTGCGAATTCAAAGCCTTGCTCAAGCCGCCTGGGTCATCCAGGCTGACGAAGCAGGCGACGGAAAAATCACACTCAAAGTCAACGAAGAGGAATTTGAAAAGTCCCTGGCGATCGGCAAGGCTCAGTACATGCAAATAAGTTCCCTGCGACCGGGCCCGAAAATCACCGATGTCCTGCTCTATCCCGCCGAAAGACCATTCAAAACTGATTCGGCCGTTAAGTCAGTCGCCGTCGGGTATCCGCAACGTACATGGAGGACGGGTATCACAAACTCATGGCTGGTGGACTTCTTCATCATGTCGTGCGCATTGGCATTGCTCCTGAAGAACGTGATAAAAGTCTCTTTTTGACGGCTTTGACCAAGGTATTCCGCGTTTTCGGTACAAATATGGGCAATTAGCCTTAAAACAACCCGCCAAACGCGAAATAAAGAAAGAAGTTAGAAGTTGGTGATGAAAAAAAACATTTGACTTTTCCAGGCATCGGTGATAATATTGGAGGGTTGTTGTCTGGATCATACACAAGGGATTTGTCTGGTCACACAAGATCTGATGGCAAGGAGACAAGATGGAGAAGCAGGAAAGGATGAGGAAGTTCGTTGGAGTGAGGCTGGCTCGCTGGATAAGTTCAAAAGCAGGCCTCTAACACACTTGAGACACCACAGCGCCTGGAGGTTAAAGGTGAAAAGACGCGCGCATTTCGCATATACTTTCCAGTCCGGCCCGTGTATGCGGTTTGCCGCAAAAATTGTGTTGCGCCCAGAGCGTTCCCGATAGGTGGGGCTTAGTTGCATGGGAGTTTACTGCTCCTGCAGGCGCCGCTTTCGCTTACTACTCCCTGCAAGGACTTTATAGTAATGGTCATTTTGGCGCTAATGGCGGTGGTGTCCTTTATGATGATGGATATATGGGTGACCGCCACTATCCGAGACGGATTTTACCGGAAAGCGGGGCGACTTTTCTGTCGCCTGTCGATGTGGATTTTAGCTGGACGAATATGGAGCCGAATAATCCTGGTGGTCCGGTGTTTGTTGATTATGCATTAACAGTACCGGTTCCTAAATAGCACCGGTTGCTCAACAGTGTAGTTATCATATATCGGGCGATTGGGAAAAGTCTCAGACGCCTGATAACATTTTGCTCGTGTGAGGGCAAAACGGACTCAGCCGTTTGCCGTTCTTACTTTTTGACAGGAGAAAACTGTGTCTACAAGAAACCGAATTAAAACATTTGTGAGCCTTGCCCTTGTGGCCCTGATGCTTTTTGTTCAATCATCTGCTGCAAAGAAGATTCCGGCGCAGCTGCCCGATCCGGACGGCAAACCGCCTGTCACCAATAAACCGGTCAAGGTGTACATCATGTCGGGCCAATCAAATATGGTTGGGATAGGCCAGATAAGTGGGGGATCTTCACGGTGGGGAAAACAATTTTTAGATCCGGTAGTTTCAATCTATCCGTGGGCCTACTCACCGGCAGCAGACTATGATAAGATGACCCCGATAGAAACAAAAAAGCTGCCGGCATTTGGCGGAGTAAGACCAACTCCATTTCCCGAAGGGGGTACGGCGGTGGTCAGGGGTTTTATAGAAATGAAAACCAGCGGTGTTTACAAATTCAACGCCGGCTATAGCGATTCATCGTACAACATAATGGAAGTCGCCGGCGTCGAAGTCTATAGAAAAGAGGTCGGCAAGGAAGCTGTGCATGCCGAATTCAGATTTAGCGCAGGGGAGAAATATCCCTTTAAGATCACATTCTTAACCAAAGCCGCCAACGGTTTAGGGTGGCTCTGGAGAACGGACATTCCCGGAACCCTGAATACGGTAGTGAGAGTGGACAAGAAATTCCCCCACCTGGTCGACGACAAGGGCAACTGGACCGTACGAAACGATGTTTGGTATAAGGGTGTGGTCACTGCAACGGCAAATAAGTGGTTGACTGTAGGTTGCGGCGCCGGCGCCGGCACAATAGGACCGGAACTACAGTTCGGCCACGTCATGGGATATTACCACGACGAACCGGTCCTCATCATCAAGGCCTCCCAAGGCAATAGAAGTTTAGCCTGGGATATACTTCCGCCAGGGAGCAAGAGATATACAATAGACGGCACGACCTATGCCGGATATAAGGACACACCTTCTTCATGGATTGAAGGTCAGCCAAAGAAGCCTGTGAACTGGTATGCCGGAAAGCAGTACGATGATTTTATTAAAGGGATACATGACGTCTTAGACAACTTTTCCACTCATTTTCCGCAGTACAAGGACCATGGTTATGAAATAGCCGGATTTGTCTGGTGGCAGGGGCATAAGGATGGGAATTCGGCGCATGCCGGCCGCTACGAGTTAAACCTGGTGAACTTTATAAAGGCCTTTCGCGCCGAGTTTAAGGCGTCGAAAGCACCCTTTGTGATAGCCACCATCGGATTCCATGGTTGGGATATGAAAGGTCCTCACTTGACCGTCGCCAATGCTCAACTTGCCGTAAGTGGCGAGAAGGGCAAATACCCCGAGTTTGCCGGTAATGTTTTAACCGTTGAAACCCGGGATTTTTGGATAGACGCATCATGCTCCCCCAGAAATCAGGATTTCCACTATAATGGAAATGCCGAGACCTATATAAATGTCGGTGACGCTCTTGGCCGCGGCATGGTCAAGCTGCTCAATAACCTGAAGAAGTAAATGGAAAACAGAGTTACGGAAAGAAACATGATGACAAGAAAAAGAATCAAAAGTTTACTGTTGTTCGCCGCCGTGGCGATAGCGATTATCGTACTTCCCGCTGCCGCCAAGCAGATTCCCTCGCAGTTGCCGGATCCGGATGGAAAAGCACCTGACACCAGCAAGCCGGTTAAAGTGTATATCCTGGCGGGTCAATCCAATATGGTTGGCATGGGGACTATCTCCGGCGCCAAATGCCGGTATACGGGTATCTATCTGTCGGCCGACCCTGATGCCCCCAAGGGCCCCATTGGTATCTACCGGGTGGGGAACTACAAGATCGATTCCCTTGGTGTCTACCTGTCGGCCGATCCGAAAGCGGACACCGGGGCGACGGCTTCGGTCTACAAGGGCGCCTGCGACCTGGCCACGGACTATGAAAAGATGAAACCCGCCAAGACCGAGACGGTGGCGCTAGGAGTTGCCCAAGGCGCGCTTCCAACCATTGCAGGCCCGCATACCGTGGTGGTCAGAAGCTTTATTGACGTGCCTGAGTTCGGCAACTACACCATCAATCCCGGCTATGGCGGCAGTGCATACAATGTGATGGAACTGGATGGCCGGGAAGTCTACCGCAAAGTTCTCGGTGGCCAGGCCGTCAAGCAGGATGTATCGCTCGAAGCGGGGAAGCGCTATCCTATCAAGATCATCTACTTCAAGGGTGGCTCGACGGCATTCTGGATGAGCAAGATGGATCTGCTGGGCAAAGGCGATCTGGAAATCGTGACGAAGCGGGACAAGAAGTTCCCGAATCTGATCGACGACAAGGGCGAGTGGACGGTGAGAAATGATGTGTATTTTTATGAGGCGGAACTTAGTTTCAGTGGAGGGTGGTTAACCGTGCCGCCACGTCCAGGTAAAACCACAATAGGATCTGAAGTGCAGTTCGGCCATATCATGGGGTATGCTCATGACGAACAGGTCCTTATCATTAAGACTTCTAATGGCAATCGAAGTTTAGGATTTGATTATCGGCCGCCGTCAAGCGGCAGGACCCAACCCGACAACGAGTGGGAGGGTAAGAGTTATCGCCTGATGATCGAAGGTGTTCGCAAGACTCTGGACAATATCAAAGACATCGTGCCCGGCTACAATGGCCAGGGCTATGAGATCGCCGGCTTTGTCTGGTGGCAGGGCCACAAGGACAGCTTTTCCGAGGAATTGATCGCAGAGTACGAAAAAAACCTGGTCAACCTGATCAATGATGTGCGCAAGGAATTCAAGGCGCCCAGGATGCCTGCCGTTATCGCCACGGTCGGTTTCGGCGGACACAACATGGCGGACAAGTTCCTGAAGATCCTGGAAGCGCAGATCGCCGTCGGCGATCCGAAGAAGCATCCGGAATTCGCCGGGACGGTGGCCTCGGTGGATACGCGCGATTTCTGGCGGGAGGTCGATGAATCACCGATGAGCCAGGACTACCACTACAATCGCAATGCCGAGACCTACATGCTGGTGGGCGATGCCCTTGGACGCGCGATGGTCAAGCTCCTCGGCGGAAAAGCGGAAGCTCTTCGGCAAGCCGCCAGGCCGAAACCCGTGGCGCAGCAGGCAAGTCCCGAACCGGCAGAGCAGGATGAGGCAGCCGCGAAAGCGGCGCTGGCCCCGATTATTATGGATGGCATCGCGCCGGGCTATATCGCCAACCCCAGGTACAATGCGGCACTCTTGAGTGAAGCCGGCGGGGAGAAGCCCAACCGGGTCTCACAGTTCCTGCGCGGCGCGATGTACGGCTTGATCAACTGCTATCACGCAGCCGGGATACACGACTACGACTGGCACACCTTCGGTCCTGAGCTGCGTGACCTAGAGTGGGACCACTTAAGCTTCGACCCCAAGGAAACCCTGCCCAAAGAGAAGGGCAGCCGCTACCGCAAGGTGACCATGCCCGAGGGCATGGAGAACTGGTTCGCGCCCGGCTTTGATGCCGCCAGGGCGGGCTGGAAGAAGGGCCTGCCGCCCTTCGGTCAGCTCGATGGGAAGATGGAACCGCTGGGCACTTGCGAACGATCGATCTGCGGTTGCGGCGAGAAACCGAGGACCTTGTGGGAGAAGGAAGTCCTCTTGATGCGCGGCGCCTTCGACATACCGATGCTGAAAGAGGGCCACCGCTACCGGATCGTGGTCGGCGGCAGCGCCCACGTCAATTCCGGCGAAGGTTATGCGATCTACGTCAACGGCAAGTTGCTGGCCCAATCGAACGTTGGGGTCGGCATCCGGCAGGGCGGACAGCCGCGCGGCGGCCATATCTACGACGACTTCCGTAACGAATTTAAGGGCGGCAAGGTGACCATCGCGGCTACCAGCTTTCTGCGATACAACCATCCGCGCATCACCCCCTATCCTCCACGGGGGCACATCACGCTGTGGATGGAGGAGCAGAAGATCCCGCCGGTGAATCGTGCCCAAAGCCAGTGACAGGCTATGGCAGCCCGCTTGCTGTTAGATGAAGTTTTCGAACGTAATTTGAAGTCAATATCACATTAGCGAAAGGAAACAAAGCTATGAACAGGAAAAACTTATTTGTCGTTTTGTGTCTGTTTGCAGCAGTATTCATGTCAATCTCTGATGCTTCAGGGGCAAAAAGGGCTAAGCAGGAAATACCACTGACTTTGGCCGCTGAGCAGCTCTATAAACAATACTCGGATATGCTTACAGCATTGCAGGCCGAGATCGAGAAGGCGTTGCCGAAGGTTGACGAGCAGAAGAAAGCCGCCTATCTGAAAGCCCGTGAGGCCGAAAAGGCGGCGGAGGCGGAGGTGAAAGCGGCTCAGCAGCGCCTGGGTAAGATCGCAACGGCACAAGCCTTGGTGGGTCACGCGAAGGGCAAGTGGATCGGCGGTGCCGAGACGGGCATAGCAATGGCGGAGGCGAAGCTGAAGAAGGCGACCACGGAAGCCGAGCACGACACGGCGCACGAAGAGCTGGTCAAATGGCAGAAGAATCGGGAAGACGGGCTCCAAGCACTCAAGGAGCGTCAGGAAACTTTAGACAAAGCCAAACTTGAAGAGCCAAAGTTGATCAAGCAGCTTGAGTCAGCCAAGAAAAAGCTGGCCAATGCCAAGGCCGAGGCGATGAAAGCGGCCGATGAACTCGGCATGAATGCTTTCCTTGCCAGCAGCAAGCTTGACGCCAAACTCGCGAAATGCCGGATCATGACAGAAGCCACACCTCGGGGTCTGGCAGAATTCGCCCAGCAAGGTAAGGCCCGGGAGGCACTGATCAAGAAACTCCTGGCCAATGATGATCTGATGATCCAGATGACTGTCGCAGGCGGCGCCAAAGGCGGCAAGTACGGCCAGGCAATGAAGATCTACACCGACATCCAGAACGCCAGCAAGAAGGCAAAGAGCGGCCTCCTGCAGCGGCTGGCACTGGGCATCTGTCTGGAGCACGCAATGCCGATCGGACAGCGCAACGCCGTGGCCAAAACCCATACTCCGGCGACAGTCAACCCGGTCAAACGTTACCTGCATTTCGAAAAGGCCTACCTGAATAATGAACTGGATCCGGGCTTCAAATATCTGAGCGTATGGGATTACCGGATGGTCGTTAACGGCGAAGAGCCGGATGAGATTCTCACCTGGGGCCGGAAGATGCTTCGCAACTATCGCCCCGACCATATCTCCACCGGCGACTATCGCTGGCGTTATGTCGCGGCCGTCAGGACCGATGTCAAGTACGGTTCACAGGACAACAAATACGACAAGCCCAAGCAGCAGTTTTTCCAGAATATCCTGATGAACGGTGGAGTCTGCGGACGTCGCGCATTCTTCGGCCGCTTCATACTGCGTGCCTTCGGAATTCCCACCACGGCTCGTCCGCAGCGCGGTCATGCCGCCTTGGCGCACTGGACACCCGATGGCTGGGTGGTCTGCCTTGGCGGAGGCTGGGGAGTTGGCTGGGCCAGCGGGCCAGGCGGCGTCGGCGGCAGCCGAACCTCAGATCTTATTTTCCTGGCGGAAACACAGGCCAGGATGACCGGAAGGCCCTACGAGCAGGTATGGCGTGCAAAGGCGGTAGGCACTGTCCTTGCTCAGGCGGACGCTTCCGGGCTCTGGAAGAGTGTCGCACTCTACCGTCAGCGTGCGATCATTGAAGAAGCCAAAGCCGTGGCGCTGGCCGCAGTCGGCGAGGACATTGGCGAGGCGAATGAAACTAAGGAGAAGGTTGAAATTGCGAAGGTGACCATAACCGAAGCGGACAAAAAGATTCTCGTCGGACGGGACGGGGTGATCACCATTCCCGCAGCAGCCTGCAGCAAGCCCCTAAAGAGCACGGGGAAGATCATTTTCATGGAGAGCAACCTTAGCGGAATGCAGTTGCACTACAGCCGTAACGGCAATCCCGAGGCGTTTGAATACACATTCGACGTACCCAAGGCCGGGAAATACGCGCTGGCCGCGCGTGTGGTAACACCCAGTTGGAAGCAGCATCTTATGGTCACGGCCAACGGCGCCGAAGAGCCAATCGACATCGCATTGCCCTTCACTGTGGGCATGTGGGATAAGACTCAACCGGTCGAGATCACCGTGGCCAAGGGAAAGAATGTGCTGACGTTCTCCCGCGAGCACGAGGGCCTCAAAGGATTGACCATTAAGGACTTCACGCTGAGGCCGGTGAAGAATTAAGAAAAGAGACGGGTGTTTGGTCTTGGGTGTGTTGCCTGATACCATGAAAATACCCGCAAACTGTTACTGTATCGAAGGAAAAGTGAAATGACGAAAATATTTAAAAACCTGCTGTTGGTGTCGTTAGTGCTTGTTTTTGCGGCGGTTTCTGTTGCAGATATGAAGCAGCAATTGCCCGATCCGGACGGTAAGCCTGCCGATATGACCAAACCCGTGCAGGTGTACATCCTGATGGGCCAGTCCAACATGCTCGGGGCCGGCAAGGTCAAGGGCGACAAGGAAGGTTTCCTGACCTACACGGTGCAGGAGAAGAACAAGTACCCCTACCTGGTCGACGACGAAGGCAACTGGACCGAGCGCAAGGACGTGCGATACGTGCGTGTCATGGGAAGCGGCACAGGAAAGGCGCGGCAGTTCAACAACGAATGGATGACGGTCAAGGGCGGCAGAATCGGCCCCGAGTTAGGCATTGGTCACGTCTTAGGCCATGTCACCGATGCGCCTGTGATGATCCTTAAGAGTTGCATCGGCAACCGCAGCTTGGGCTGGGACCTGCTGCCCCCCGGTAGCGATCGCTACGAGGTCGAAGAGAAGGACAAGAAGACTGGAGAAACGAAGACCTTCGTCTACGCCGGCTATAAAGATTCGCCGGCCAAATGGGAAAAAGGCACGGAGCCGAAGAAGATCGGCTGGTACGCCGGCATGCAGTACGACGGCGACGTCGCCAACGCGAAGAAGGTTCTGGCCGAACTCGACAAGTATTACCCCGGCGCGAAAGGATACGAGGTCGCGGGGTTCTTCTTCTGGCAAGGCGACAAGGATCGCTACAATGCCGCACATGCCGGCCGATACGAGCAGAATCTTATTCGGTTTATCAAGCAGTTGCGCAAGGACTTCAATGCCCCGAAAGCCAGGTTCGTCTGCGCCACTCTCGGCCAAACCAAGAAGGACGCCGGAGGCAATGAGGGAAAGATACTCCAGGCCCAGCTCGCTGTAGACGGCAAGACTGGCAAGCACCCGGAGTTCAAGGGCAACGTGGCATCTGTCTATTCCAATCCCTTCTGTCATGGCGGCAGCTCCAACGGCCACTACGGCGGCAACGCCGAGACCTATATGGATGTTGGTCAAGCGAT
>JAGHBX010000127.1 GCA_021160785.1 Planctomycetota bacterium
ATAACGTGGGAATCAACGACTCGGACAAGCCGATTTATACGTACATGGGTTCGTTAGAGCCGAATCGCAAGAATGCAAACTACTGTTCGGCGGGCCAACTATCCCCGCTGCTGAATGACCCGTTCTATGAAACGATCGGCGTGGGAACGCGTGTGTGGTTGGGCGGCGCTCACGGTCATGTGTACGCCGAGGGCACACAACATGCCGGCGGCGAAGCAAGAACACCCGGCGGAATCCCCAAGGGCGGCGCCGGGACGCTTGCGCTTACGGCGGATATGAAGCAAATGGATAAGGAGTTTGTGCGGGGGGTTAGCTTTCGCGGGTACGGGATATCGCTGGCTTTGGGAGTGGGGATACCGATTCCGATTTTGAACGAGGAGGTTTTGAAACGCACGTGCGTGCGCGACCGCGATATCTTAGCTCCGATAGTCGACTACAGCCATGAATATCCGCAGAATACGGGCAAGGTCATCTGTCATGTCAGCTACGAGCAATTGCGAACCGGCGAGATCGAAGTGGAGGGCAAGAAGGTGGTGATAGGCTCGCTGTCATCGTATAGCAAGGCGCTTAAAATAGCAAGCCTGTTGGCCGACGAGATTCGCCGGGGCGACTTTTTACTCGCAAAACCCATTGAATATCTTGCCAAAGACACGACTATGAAACCCCTCTTAAAAAGGGAGCAGGCATAATGAGCCAGATGGTTACGAAGAAACTGATGCTGTTCTTTCCGAAGTGCGAGTGCGAAAAGCCGATCATCTATCACCTGGTCAAGGACCATAATCTGTTAGTCAATGTGTATCGGGCCAAGGTTACGCCGGAGGAGGAAGGGTATCTTGTGCTGGATGTGACCGGCAGCGAAGATGATATCGCCCGGGCGATGGAGTTTGTAAGGACCTTTGACGTTGTGGTGAACTACACCGGCAAGGGTGTGATCCGGGACGACGACAACTGCACACATTGCGGTGTCTGCGTTGGGCACTGTCCGACGGGGGCATTGCAGATCGAAGACAGGGCGACGCGCGAGGTTGTTTACCACGAGGCCGACTGCATCGAGTGCCTGGCGTGCATTCGCGTCTGCCCGTTCGCCGCATGTGCGTCGGCGTTTTAGGGATGAGTTTTTTCGGTATTCGCGGCATGGGTCCACTTGAAGTTCCGCAAAATTGCGGTTTGACATGTTTTTGGAAAAGAAAAGACGTTGGGCTTTTCTCTTTTCCTGGAGGTAATTCGTTTTACGATAAGATGTCACGGGATTACACAAGAAAATCGAAAAAATGATTTTCTTATGTAATGTATGCCAAACCGCAATTTTGCAAAAGTCTTGATCCATGAGCCATGAACGAATCTACCGGTCGTTTACCCATCGCCAGGCGGTGTTTAGTATTTGCTGCGATGAGTTCGACGCCGTTTGCGCAGAGATTGTCCGGCAGCGGGGGATATTAGAGGAGTATATTGCCAGCCATGTTGAGTTTCGGCACTCTCTCGAACCGATCACCGTCGGCAATGATGCTCCCCCGGCAGCGCAGCAAATGGCGCAGGCTGCGCGTCTTGTGGGGGTCGGTCCTATGGCGGCGGTGGCGGGCGCTATGGCGCAGCTTGCAGCGCAGGCGGGTCTGGAGGCGGGGGCTGCCGAAGCAATCGTGGAAAACGGAGGAGACATCTACCTGCAGACGACAGGGGCGGTGGTCGTTGCCCTGCATACCGGCACCGGCGATCTGACGGGCAGGCTCGGGTTTTCGTTGGAGGCGGGCGACACCCCCATCGCGATATGCTCATCATCCGGAAAGATGGGGCATTCGATGAGCCTGGGCGACTGCGACCTCGCCACGGTCGTTGCGGCCAGTGCGGCGCTTGCCGACGCCGCGGCGACGCAGGCGGCAAATCTCGTAGCAACGGTTGCCGATGTCGATGCAGCCCTTGAGCGGATTGCGGTCATCGAAGGAATCGACGGCGTAATGATAGTCAAAAACGACCACGTCGGCTTAGCTGGCCGGCTGCCGCCATTAGTCAAGATAGCCCGGGGGAAGTGAGTAGAATGTGGGGCGGTATGGATAATTAGGAATTACGAATCGGCGAGCGTGTACTGTGTTTGTGGAGGTATTTGTGTTTAGGAAGTTGGAAGAGATTAATGTCAGGCCTGCGGTTTTTGAGTTTTATACTGCCGCGGATTTGTGGGCGGACGATCATACTTCGGGTAAGATGCTTGCATATCACTTGAATGAGTCTATCGAGGTGTCTTCGCGGAATAGGGATTTTATTGAGCGGTCCGTTGGCTGGATAGTCGAGCATTTTGTGGTGGATGAGAGTACGAGTATTATTGATTTTGGTTGTGGGCCCGGGCTTTATGCGAGTCTTCTTGCGGAGTGTGGGGCGGCAGTTACGGGTGTGGATTTTTCGAGGAGATCTTTGGAGTATGCACGCCGGGCCGCATCGGAAAAAGGACTGCGCATTAACTATGTTTGCCAAAACTACCTCGACTTCGATACCGACGAAAGATTCGATCTTGCGATGATGATAATGTGCGATTATTGTGCTTTGAGCCCCGAGCAGAGAGGTGCGATGGCCGGTAAGTTTTATGAGTTATTAAGGCCCGGCGGGAGAGTGCTGCTCGATGTTTATTCGTTGAATGCTTTTCGTCAAAGAGATGAAGCAGCTACTTACGAACGTAATCAGCTTGACGGTTTCTGGTCGTCGGAGGATTACTACGGTTTCTTGAATACGTTTAAGTACGACCGCGAAAAAGTGGTTCTTGACAAGTACACGATTGTCGAAGAGGCACGGCAAAAGGTGGTGTATAACTGGCTGCAGTATTTTAGCAGGGAGTCTCTCCAAAGAGAATTTGAAAGTCATGGTTTTGAGATCGAAGGCTTTTGTTGTGATGTGGCGGGGAGCGCGTTCGATCCGGAGTCCGATGAATTTGCAATTATCGCAGTGAAGCCATTATCCTGAGAAATATTGAAACATTTCAGCGGGATTGCTGTCTTCATAGTAAACGGACAGGTAAAAGGGCGGTTTTTCGGACTGGAATCTTTTCTGTTCGGTCGCTATAATTGTATGAAGTACCGTTTTTCGCGGATTCGGCGATATGGCGGGGAAGAAGTGGAAGATGTTCATATTTGATATTTGGGAGCGGTACTATGACTGTACTTGTGGCTGAGTCGCTGCGGAAGGAATTCGGCGCCCTTGTTGCGGTGAACAACATTTCTTTCGCTGTGGAGAGAGGGCAGATCCTGGGTCTGATCGGGCCAAACGGCGCGGGCAAGACCACTCTGCTGCGAATGTTAGCGACGGATCTTCGGCCTACGGCGGGCGCCGGGCGCGTGCTCGACTTCGATCTGAGGCGCAATTGCCGAAAGGTGCGTCGAGTGATCGGCTACATGCCCGATTTTTTCAATCTGCACCACGACCTGAAGTTGTGCGAGTGCCTCGAGTTCTTTGCGCTGGCTTACAAGGTGAAGCGGTCGGCTATCGCCCATCGGATCGACGAGGCCCTGGAGTTTGTCGAACTCAATGAGAAGCGCAACGATCTTGTGCGTCATCTTTCGCGGGGCATGACGCAGCGTTTTGCTCTGGCGACATTGCTGGTTCGAGACCCGGAGGTGTATCTGCTGGACGAGCCGGCGTCCGGACTTGACCCGAAAGCGCGGATTCAGCTTCGCCGCATATTGGAGAAGCTCGCTGAGCGGGGCAAGACGGTTATTATCTCTTCGCATATCCTGACTGAGTTGTCGGGCTTTTGTTCTCATGTCGCGATCATCGACAGGGGTCGGCTGCTTGTCCACGGCCCGATCAACGAGATCGAGCGGCGGATCAGCCGAAGCTGCACGACGCAGGTTTTCTATACCAACGACACCTCCGATGCCGAGGCGATTGTTAAGAAGATACCCGAGTTGCCGGTTGTCTCGGTGCAGGAC
>JAGHBX010000648.1 GCA_021160785.1 Planctomycetota bacterium
AACTGAACCTCGTCGCCCGCCTTGAAGGATCGGCCGTAGAAAATTTCCGCTCCCCTGTCGGCGGCCGATTTCATGCGTACGGTTACCCGGACAAGTTTGACCGTCGGATAGTCCACCGCCGGCCCTTCAATCCACGGATCGAGCCCCGTCGCTTTGACCACCAGCCCGTCGGCGGTCGACTTCAAAGGCTCCACGCGCGGATTGGGCGTCCAGCCGTGAGTGCCTTTGGTAAAATCCCATTCGACAATCGTTTCGGCAAAGACCTGCACGCCTGTTAATACAAAACACAAAAGCAGAACAATTCTAAATAGCTTCGACATGACAGCACTTTCTCCTTAGCCTTTACATTCAATGGTCGACCCGCTCGAATCGATGACCGCCCGAGCCGACATTATCAAACACAACATGACCCTTATCGACAACTCCCGAACGCCTCACACCATCGACGATAACATATTGCTTCTTCTTGTCGCCGGCAGGCATGCAAACCTTCGCCGTTGTGTTCGCCGGAATACTGACATTGAGCACAAATCGCGATGGCCTGCTCGCGTCGAAATCCACATGCACCGTTCCCTTGATCGTCGGAACATCCGCACTTGCCTTCTCAAGTCCGCCAGGCGACGGCTTGATCACCATCTTCGAAAAACCCGCTTCCAGCGGCATAACACCCATCAGCCGTCGCGGAATAATATCCGCAGGCGCCGCACCCCAGGCATGGTTCCAGTCCAGGTTATTTTTATACTTCCAGTCCCACGCCTCTAAAGTAACCGTCGAACCGGCCTTCATCATATTATACCAACTGCGATCGTGCTTTGCCGTCATCAACTCCAGCGCATAATCGCCCTCACCCGCAATATAAAGCGCATCCAGCAAATGCTGCGAACCGTAAACGCTGCAAGCCATCCCCCGCGACTTAATAAACTTCGCCACGCTCGCTACATGCTCTTTGTCCACAAGCCCGAACGCAAGCGGGAACATATTCGCATGAAGCGCCGAATGACTCTCTCCTTCGGCGTCGACATACACCCCGCGTTCTTCGTCAAAGAGTTTTTCGTTAATCGATTTTCTCACCAGCCTCGCTCTTTCGCGGAAAAACTTTACGTCGTCGGTCTTGCCTAAAACCTCCGCCATCCGGCCCATCAGCACAAGCGCACGATAGTGAAACGCATTGACAACGGTATTGACCTTGCCCATCACATAATGGTCACGCTCACCATATTGTCCATTCTTTGTAAACGAAGCCGGAGGCCAGTCCACAAGATCCTTGAGCTTTCCGTTAAAGCGAATCGACTCTAACACATCCTTCGTCACCAGTCCCGTATTAACGCTGATCAAACCGTCCTGACGCGCCAGGGCAATCAGGCTTTTGGCCTTCAAAACATCGTAGTAACGCTCGATCGACTCGGCGTTGCCCGTATACATATAATCGTTCCACGCCATCAAAACCGAATGCAGTATCCACTCCGTCGGCCACGTCGGATGCTCAATCAGATACTCATGACTGAACCTCGCCATCGTATACTCGCGATCCACACCGTAATGACACAACTGGTTGATGTGGGCATCGGCCTCGTAAGCAATCCGCTCGCGATCACCGTCTACATACACACCGCAAAAACTTGTCGCCTTGATGCTGTACTTGCACAACTCCCAAACCGAGTTAAGCAAAGCATCCGAAGATTCGAAATGCGACGCACCATCGTCGAAGTAGTAATTCACCGCAACCTGTATTATGCTCGACTTATCAATCACCGAAGGGCTGCCCACTATCTCACAATATCGAAACGGCAACACCTCTCCCACATCCGCAGGCATCTTGATCGCCCGTGAACCAGTATTGCGTTTGTCCGGCGGGATGACCACTGTATACGTGTGCCTGCCTTTCTTAACTCGAACCGTCGCCTTGCGATACCTGATCGTACCCGGAGGGCTTAGATCGACGGTGTACTCACCCGACAACTTCTCACCGAGATGAACCTCGACTTCGGCGCCCGATACCTCGCTCGACAGCACCAGTTCCACCGTCCCGTATGCCGCCTTGCCGAAATCGACAAACCAGTGCCCCGCACCCTTGTTGACAATATCCGTCGGCTCGACCTTTCGCTTAACCAGCGGATATCGATCAGCCCAGCTTTCCCAGTCGCGATTCTTTCCGCCGAAAACGCCCGTCCGAAACTCTTGCACCTCGCTGTAAGCGCTTATCTTGCCGTTCTTATTCCAAATCCGAACCTTCCACAAATAAGACGTATTCGCCGAAAGCCCCTTGCCCGAGTATTCCACATTCGAAGATTCGCCGGACAAAGCCATCCCCGAATCCCACATGTCCGCACGATTACCCTCGATTTTCTCCCTGCTCGTCGCGACAAGAATCTGATACGCCGTTTGAACGTCGTCTTTGATATCCGAGTTCACAACCCACCCCAGCTCCGGCGTCGAATCCGTAATAACCGTTCGCCCAGGCTCAGCCATCAACTCACAAATCAACTCCGAAGGCGCAAGCCCGACATCCGCACCCGCACAACCCGCCAAAAAAAACAACACCGAAATAGCAATACCAAAACTTCTCATCAAAACTCTCCAAAAACCAAACCCATTGCCAAAGCAATCTCAATCGCCGCAAAAATCCCTCACCGCCTCCACAAAAACCTTGCCGTACTTTTTATTCTTCGCCTCGCCCACACCTTTGATTTCGAGGAACTGTGCGTGCGTGGTTGGTTTTCGTCTGGCCATATCGCGAAGGGCCGCATCGCCGAAGACGACGAATGCGGGCAGACCCTTTTTACCGGCGATCTTCTTGCGCAGTTGGCGGAGGACCTCAAAGAGCCCCTCATCGACGCCCTCCCACGAGTCCTTGATGACTCTGGAGACTTTTTTGCCCCTGGCGGCGGGCTTGAGCAGGCGAGGGACTGTCTTTCCTCTCAGGACCTCCCAGCCTCTGGGCGTAACGTGCAGGACGTTGTATTCGCCTGTCTTTTCGATGTATCCCTGCCCGATGAGCTGTTCGACCCAGTCGCGAACGGTGCGCATCTTGTGTTCGGAAAGGATTCCATAAGTGCTCAGGCTGTCGTGGCCCAGTTTCAATATGCGCTGATCCTCCGAACCGGTCAGCACGAGTGTGGTATAGTGGCTGCCGAATCGCTCTTCGAGCCGGACTACGCAGGACAGTATCTTCTGTGCCGTTTCCAGCGGTTTGTCGGCGCTGTCAATCTCGCCGAGGCACATATCGCAGGCGTTGCAGTTGTCCTTGTCGAGGCTCTGGCCGAAATAATTCAGTATCGCCTGATGCCTGCATCCTGCACTGCTGCAAAAGTTGGACATACCTGTGAGCTTCGACATGGCAATCTTGCCCGCATCGTCTTCGGCGCCGCCCAGAATAATCTTCCATATCCTGTAATCCTCTCCGGAATAGAACATGCAGCACTCGGCTTCCAGGCCGTCGCGACCGGCCCGTCCGCTTTCCTGCTGATAGTTTTCCAGCGATTTCGGCATTCCCGTATGAATCACGTAGCGGACGTTGGACTTGTCGATGCCCATCCCGAAGGCAATTGTCGCGACAATCGTATCGATCTTTTCGGTGATGAAAAGGTCCTGGTTTTTTCGGCGATCCTCGGCGTCCATGCCTGCGTGATACGGCGCTGCGCGATATCCTTTGGCGGCAAGCGTTGCGGAGAGTTCGTCGACATTCTTTCTGGTTATGCAGTAGACGATTCCCGATTCGTTCTTGTGTCGGTCGAGAACCTTGCACACCTGCATGACTTTGTTGCTTCGCCGCTGAATGCGGTAAATCAGGTTCGGCCTGTCGAATGAGCCGACGAGGACGTTGGGGTCTTTGAGTTTGAGCTGCACGGAAATATCGCCGCGGACCTGATCGGTCGCTGTTGCGGTGTAGGCATGTACGGGGATGTCTCCGAGCGATTCCTTGAGACGCCCTAACTGTCTGTACTCGGGGCGAAAATCATGTCCCCACATGCTCACGCAATGGGCTTCGTCTATCGCGATCATGGAGACGCCGATGCGCTTGAGATAGTCTATGAATCCGCCGGCTATGATCCGCTCGGGTGAAAGGTAAAGGATCTTGACTTCGCCGTTGCCGATCCGCTGAAAAACTCCGTCGCGATGGTCCTGCGAAAGGGAACTGTCCAATCGCGCCGCGGCGATGCCGCATTCGGTCAGCGCGTCGACCTGGTCCTTCATCAGGCTGATCAGCGGCGAGACGACAACCGCCAGACCGTCCATCGTCATCGCCGGCGCCTGATAGCACAGCGACTTGCCACCGCCGGTCGGCAAAACAACTACCGAGTCGCGGCGGTCCGCAGCACTGAGCATCGCTTCCTGCTGCAACGGCAAAAAGTCGTCATAGCCCCAGTACTTCTTCAAGACTCTCTTTAGATTCGCAATCATAACCGTCAGTCTCTCTCAAATCTCGCGGGAAAATCCGCCTTGAGCCCCACTGTGCTCATGTCAATCGGCTTAAAGCCCATTTTAAGGGCAGGCGAGGCGGATTTCAATCGGTAATCGCGATTGGCCGCATCGACGAACATTGGGTTTGCGGTAATGCTGTTCCGGTCGAACTTGCCGTTTTGAAGCTGTCTCCATTTCTCAAAGGAGCCGTTGGCAGGTCCGCCTTTCACAGAAATCTCATCGCCCCCGTTCCAGAAGATATTGTAGTCGCTTGCTGAAACGCGGTCATCGCTCCAATTATTGAAATCGTAGATGTCCGCCCGGCGGCCCTTGTCGTTTTTAGTGCGAAAACTCTCGGCCTGCACTACGATCAAATGCTTTCCATCGGCCGGTTCGTTTAGGGCGCTGCCCGTCGGCTGCCATGCCTTATCATTACACAATGCAATCGCGTCGAGTACGATCCCACCTCCCCTGAGATTCTCCATTCGCAAGGTATGTTGACCGGAATCGAGCTTTATGCTCGCCGATCTGCTCCACTTATATATCCCCCATCCGCCAGTATCGGGGAGATTATTGAGCGACTCTTTTCCCGACGAGTCGGTTTCTATACCGTATCTTCCGCCCATATCTTTTGCGCCGTATTTCAGATTGGAACTGGCGTATCGCAGCCATACATCATAATGCCCCGGGGCAGGCGAATTAATCTTCCATGTCAGCGAGTTGCCCTTCGTGTGGATATTACTGACCCCGGCATCAAAACCCCCGCTGGGTACGTCGTCGCGATTCTGGAAGTAGATGATATTTCGAACGTACTCGTGGTGGTCGCATCGTTCATCGGCCATGAAAAAGGAGCGTATAGCGCTGGTGTTGGTCCGGTCGACGATGAGGATGTTGTTTTCAATTCGGTTCCCGATTCCCTTTGCGTAGATGCACTGATTTCCGCTCGTGCCGGTCACACCGTAGATGATATTGTTGGTAACGGTGAAATAATCGACCGCGTCATCGAGATAGATGCCGCTCTGTATGTTGAACTTGTCGTTTCCTACGTTGTGAATGAGGTTGTGGTCGATGGTGTTGTCCCTGCCGGGGCCCCATGATTCTATGGCGCCGGTGTCCTGGCTATCCTGGTTGACATGATGAATGTCATTGAACGCAATAAGATTCTTTCGCGAGTGCAAAAAATCGTGGCGGTTTTCCCACGTCACACCTTTGACGTCCTTTTTCAGGATCTGATAGCGTTTGCCCTTGATGGTCGCTGCATACCGCGGCATATGATGAATGTGATTATGCACAATCCGGTTTTGTCCGCTCTGTGAAATCCTGACGCCGTAGCCGTGCCCGATCAGCCGTCCGCAGTGATGAATATGATTGTTCTCCACGATGTTGTGATGATTCACATCTTCTCTGCCGGGCCCCCTGCCCGAAAGCGCCACACCATGCAGCCCGTGCCGCCGTATGACATTGCCGTATATCACGATATTCTGTGCATGGTCCAGGATTTCAATGCCGCACTCGCGGGCGTTTTCAATCCTGCAGAACCGAACGGAGCAGTTTTGGGCCTTCCTGAAGTTGACGATATCTCCGTCGGCGATA
>JAGHBX010000264.1 GCA_021160785.1 Planctomycetota bacterium
CGTCAATGAAGCCCCAATTAGAAGCATGGCTGGTATCGGTAGTCCGCAGTCTAAACGGCAAAGATTACGACTAAAGCCATCCCGAGCCTCTCATTCCAACCGGAGGCCCAAGCTCCCCCTGTGTCATTCCGACCGGAGCGCAGCGGAGCGGAGGAATCTGCTAAAACAGCATCGCCGCAGAGCCTACCCTGAGCGTAGCCGAACGGGCGATACCACAATATTACGGTTTTCGCTTCCACGCCGGGCTTGGTTGTGTATAATGCTTTCGGTGTAGAGATTTTGGCAGGATCCGGGAGCAAGATGGGTAAGGTGAAAACAGAGGCTGCGCTCAAGAGGCAGCGTATTTTGATTACGGGCAGGGTCCAGGGTGTGGGCTGTCGGCCGTTCGTGTACAGGCTCGCCGCATCGCTCGGGCTGACCGGCCGGGTCTTCAACGATACCACCGGCGTTACGATCGAGGTCCAGGGCTCGACCGAGAAAATCGAATCGTTCACGGAGTGTCTCCGCACAGGTCGCGGGCCCGTTAATCTGCCGGCTATGCTCAAAATTGCCACCTGCCGCAGTACCGCCATTGACAGCGTACCCGAAGAACGCAAGTTTGCAATCGGCGCCAGCGACGCCGAAGGCCCTGCCGTCTCACAGGTCACGCCCGATACGGCGACCTGCACCGATTGCCTCCGCGAGATGAACGAAAGAAACGATTTTCGCTACCGGTATCCGTTTATCAACTGCACCAACTGCGGCCCGCGTTATTCGATTGTCAGGACGATCCCCTACGACAGGCCCAATACCACGATGGCGAGCTTTGAAATGTGCCCCGCCTGCCGCACCCAGTACACCGAGACGGGCGACCGGCGTTTCCACGCCCAGCCGGTGGCGTGTCCGGCGTGCGGTCCTGCGGTACAACTTACCGACAATACCGGCCGAACGCTTGAATCGGACTGTCATAAGGCGATTGCGCAAACCGCCGAAATGCTCCGACAGGGCAGAATTGTCGCTATAAAAGGCGTGGGCGGTTTTCATCTGGCGGTCGACGCCTTCAACGATGATGCGGTAAAGCGTCTCAGGGAACGAAAGCAACGCGACCACAAGCCGTTTGCCATGATGGCACGGTCCATCGATATTGTGCGGCGGTATGTGCAAGTGGACGAAACAGCCGAGACCCTGCTGACGAGCCCGCAAAGCCCGATCGTGCTGCTGGATCGCAACACCGATGCTGACGCAGGGCGCGCAATCGCGCCTTCGGTTGCGCAAGGAACGGCGACACTGGGTTTTATGCTGTGTTATGCGCCGCTGCACTATCTGATGTTTGCCGAGGAGGCAATCGAAGTCCTTGTCATGACCAGTGCAAACATCTCCGATGAACCGCTGATCTGCAATAATCAACAGGCCCTTGCACGGCTGGGCAGTGTGGCTGACGCGTTCCTGAACCATAACCGGGATATCTACCGGCAGGTGGACGATTCGGTGGTGCATATTATTGACGGCCGGGCCGCGATGCTGCGGCGAAGCCGGGGCTATGTTCCGACGCCGATCCTGATGAACGAACCTTGCAGCGTGGATGTATTCGCCGCGGGTGCGGATTTGAAGAATACGTTTTGCTTTGTCAAGGGCAATCAGCTCATCCTGAGCGAACATATCGGCGACCTTGCCGATGCGATGGTTTATCGTCATTATATCGACTCGGTGAAGCACCTTCAGGGGCTCTTCGAGGTCGCCCCGACAGTCGTCGCCTGTGATCTTCACCCGGGCTACCTGTCGACGCAGTATGCCCGCTCGCTCGGTGCCGAGCGAGTCATCGCTGTGCAGCATCACTGGGCGCATATCGCTTCGGTCTTAGCCGAATACGACTATCCGGACCGCGTGATCGGGATTGTCGCCGATGGCACGGGGTTCGGTACGGACGAAGCGATCTGGGGCTGTGAATGCCTGATCGCCTCCCTTGCCGGGTTTGAGCGGATCGGGCGCCTGATGTATTATCCGTTGCCCGGTGGCGATAAGGCGGCGAAAGAGCCGATTCGCCCGGTATCAGGACTGCTCAAGATGCTTTCCGGGAACAATTCCTGGCTGCGTCAGTATGCCGATATCCTTCAGCGACTTGAGCCCGACCAAACCAGGCTCGCCCTTATCGCCCAGCAGTTGGAAAAGAACATCAATACCGTCAACACATCGAGCCTGGGCCGGCTTTTCGACGCGGCGGCCTGCCTGGCGGGGTTGGGCAATTACAACCATTTCGAGGCCCAGTTGCCAACGGCCTTAGAGAGCATCGCCGACAGATCGGTCAAAGAGCGGTACACCAGCGTGATTAAGCCCGATTCGAACGGAACATTGCTGCTGGATGTTCGTAATATGCTCATAGAACTGATTGAGGATCTCAGGATGGGGGCTCCGGCGGCTGTG
The DNA here is from genome assembly GCA_021160785.1 of Planctomycetota bacterium. Taxonomy (GTDB): domain Bacteria; phylum Planctomycetota; class Phycisphaerae; order Sedimentisphaerales; family Anaerohalosphaeraceae; genus B28-G16. Next base: position 2,401 of record JAGHBX010000264.1, read on the forward strand.
GTCAGTGCGAAGTTCCATAATTGTCTGGCGTATGCGATGCTGAACTTTGCATTGCAGGCGCGGCAAAAGCACCAATTGAGCACGGTTGCGTTGAGCGGCGGCGTTTTTTGTAACCGATATTTGGCAAATCTTCTCATTACGATGTTGAAAGAAAATGATTTTTCGGTATTATTTAAGCAGCGTATACCCGCCAACGACGGCGGAATAGCGCTGGGACAGGCGGCGATTGCAGCAAAAGCCGTACAATCGGGCCGGGTTTAATTACGAGGAATGGGCAATATGTGTCTGGCGGTACCTGCAAGAATAGTTGATCTTGACGATGACCGGGCGGTTGTTGACGCCATGGGCAATCGCTGGAACTGCAGGACGACGCTTACGCCCGATGTGAAGTTGGGCGATATTGTTTTGATACATGCCGGATTTGCAATCACCACCATCGACGAAGAAGAAGCACAGAAGACGTGGGAACTGATCGCCGAGTTCGATGAGTTTCAGAAGGAACAGGAAAAAGGCTCACCCATAGATTAGACGAAGTCGCATGCTTAACAGGATCATGACAGCCCAAAAACAGATGGACGCCGCCTGCGAGAAGGCGGGCGGGCAGATAAATATCATGGAGGTCTGCGGTACGCATACCGTATCGATCTTCCGCAACGGCATCCGCCCGACACTGCCCAAGAGACTCAAACTGCTGTCGGGACCCGGCTGTCCGGTGTGCGTAACGGATCAGGGATTTATCGATGTCATGCTCGAATTAGCACAACGAGACGGCTGCATTATCGCTACCTATGGCGATATGATTCGCGTGCCGGGCAGGGCGGGGTCTCTGGAGACCAATCACCTGTCAAATGTCAAGGTCGTCCTCAGCAGCGATGACGCCCTGAAGCTCGCCGAAAAACACCCGGACAAGACGGTGGTGTTTATCGCGGTGGGCTTTGAAACGACCACGCCGGCGACGGCCGTCGCGGTCGGCGAGGCGGACAGGAAGGGTATCGAGAATTTCTGCATTCTCAGCGGACACAAGCTCGTTATCCCCGCCATGCGCGCCCTGCTGAGCGACGCCAATAATAAGATCGACGCATTCCTCTGTCCGGGGCATGTCAGCGTGATCATCGGCTCGGACGCCTACGGTGAAATTGCCTCGGAGTTTGCCAGGCCTTGTGTGGTCGCCGGTTTTGAACCGATGCAGATTATCGAGGGCATCGCCGAGATCTGCCGCCAGATTACCCAGGGCGTGGCGGAAGTTGGCTCGGTTTATGAAGGGGTTGTCAGTGTCGCCGGCAACACGACGGCCCGTAAGATTGCCGATGAGTACTTCGAGCCTTATGACGGTTACTGGCGGGGATTAGGGACGATTGCCCGCGGTACTTTGAGGCTGAAAGACAAGTACAAGCGGTTCGATGCGCTCCAGCGATTCGGGATTGAGGAAATACCTGCCGAGGAGCTTTCCGGTTGTCTTTGCGGCAAGGTATTAAGCGGCCTGATCGATCCGCCCGAATGCGGCATGTTTGAAAACAAATGCACACCCGACACACCCGTAGGACCCTGCATGGTCAGCAGCGAGGGCGCCTGTGCGGCATGGTACAAATAC
>JAGHBX010000231.1 GCA_021160785.1 Planctomycetota bacterium
GATCATCCCCACTTCTCCAGCCATGCCTGGAACATGAGTATGTTCCAAAGGACATACTGATGATTGCACCTGCCGCCGAGGTGTTCGGTCCACAGACAGCGAACTGCCTTTGGGATTAAATAACCTTTTGAATGTTCCTTAAATTCAGAATTGTTCACTAGCTACTTCCTGAAAGAGTTTTTCCCAATCGTCTACAATGGAATCAATATCGAACCTACTAACAGACACAGGACCATTTACCTCAAAAATCCTGCGCAATCCCACATCCTCCATGATCCGCCTCAGGGCGTTGGTCAAGCTCTCTGAATCTTCAGGAGGGATCAATAGACCGTTCCGGCCATGCTGGACTATTTTACTGATACTATCAGTACAGTCTGTGGCTACAACCGGACAGCCACAGGCCAATGCCTCAATCAAAACATTGGGTAATCCCTCACGCCGGGAAGAGAGAACAAAACAGCCTGCGGTGCGTAAATGGTCAGCCAGATTTTTGGTTAAACCCGGCAATTGAACCCTTCCGCTCAATTTCAATTCATGTGTCTGTCTTTCCAGGGCAGAACGCTTTGGCCCTTCACCATAAATAATTAGATTCCACTCCGGGTATTCTTTATACACTTTCGCAAATGCGGTCAGCAGCAAATCAAAGCCTTTTTCAAGCGACAATCGGCCAGCTCCAACCGCGGTGAAGGTCCGTTTTGACTGAGAATTTTGGTTGCCCTTGCAGGCTCTAACGGGGTTCGGCATAATCACTACACGACTGGACATCGGCTTGAACCACTCAGCCTGCTCCTCACTCAGGGCCACAACAGCCATAGCTTTCCGATACAAACAAGGTCGCAAATAGTTATATGGAAAGCCGGGACTGTATAGTCGCGGATCAGTGTGTTCGGAAACGATTACAGGAATATCCAGACTGATGGCAGCCATCAGGACTAAGACGTTTGTTCGATGCATGAAGGAAATAACAATATCCGGTCGTGTTTCACGGATAACACGGCGAAAGGTCGGTATCCGCATGAAATGATTTCCAATCCGTTTTAGTATACTGCCGCCTGAGAGTCTCAGTTTCTGCACAGTTACTTCAGGAGGAAGGGAGAAAAAGGATGAATGTCCTTCATCGTAGGTCACTATTGTCACCTTGTGCCCTCGCGACGCCCAAGCGCCGGCGAGGATACTCATGACCCGTTCAGCGCCGCCCGGCCCCAAAGAGTAAATGAAACAAGTGAGTCTCATGAATGATGACCAGCGTCAGGTTTCTCAGCTACACAGATGATATAGGGGGACGTCCATTTGTTAGAATGACATAAATAAGGAAGCCAGGATTCTGACAGCCATGCGATCCGATCTAAGATTGCTCGAAATCTCCAGGCAAAGGGCCAAAGGCGTGGCCAATGTATACTGAACCTGGTAAAGTCCAGGATTCCGAGACTAAGAAGCAGAAAATAGTCACAGGACGATACTCGCAGACCTGCCATTTCATGGGCTACTCTCAAGTCCTCACGATCCAAGAGGACATGAATGTCAAATATCCTTCGATCAAGGTGTTTTTGTATTTTCCCCATCCAGCCGGAGAAATTGGGAATGACAGTGATCATCAGACCGCCGGGGCGAAGAAAGCGACTACATGCATATACACATTTTTCAGTCTCCACAAAGTGCTCCACGACACCAAAAGAGATCACCACGTCGAAGAACCCGATCATCTCGTCTGGCGGCGAAAAAAGGTTTGCGTTAACAATTTGGCCTTTTACTCCTGATCGGGAAAGGACTTCTTCAGCCTGTTCACATCCCAATACTGAACGGTCCAGCCCCGTTACTTTCAATCCGAATTGGCGAGAAAAATAAGGTAGCCACGAAGAACCGGCACAACCAATCTCCAGAATTGACTGACCACACCTTCCTCGGAGCCATGGTTCAAAGAAGGCGTGATATTGTCGTGCTATGTAATTGCTCAGGCTTTTTTTAGACGGATCAACAGGTTGTGAAACTTCTCTTTTCTCCCACAACGAATCCCAATACTTGTCTGTTGTTTTTTCTTTTTCATCATTCATGTGTGTGTAAACGAATCTATTCCTTGCATTTCCTTAAAATATGGTAGGCACAGGGCCTTTTTTGATATTCATTCATATGCACTATTTCGCGGAAGTCTGCCCGTTTCATCCAATCATTGTATACTGTGTGCGGCATTGTATATTTTCCGTCATATACTTTTTCCCAAACGATCAAGCCATCATCAAAATGCGTTTTCACATTTCGAAACCATTCTACTCGTTGGTCCAATGGCTTAAATTACGACCAACGATAGCTTCAAGACTATGGATGTCCTCTCTGAATTCATGGATGAGTGTCAGACGTAATCTTGCATTTAAGGCCATTCTTGGTTTTATATAGGTATTGGCCTGACGTAACCTGTTCATGACTAGATGACCAAAATCTCTAATGCCAAATATGCTTTTAATACATTTCCACACATAAACTATGCTGTCCGGTGGAGTTTGTGTGAATTGACCAATCAACTGTGAACGATATTTCCTGCTTTCGTTAATGCGCGGAAATAACTTGCGTCCGTCGGAATTAAGGCCAAGGAATGAAAGCACATCTTCATAAACGGCTTTAGTATTTGCCACGAAGTCTTCGAATAGGATTACCTTGACCTGCTCTTTCGGGAAAACTTCAAGCAAACGTTCTATCTGTGCCCCGAGCTTCCCAACGTCCCGGTATTGCAGCATGGCCGGTGTACGGCATTTTTTTGGAATTCTCTTCCCTGATTTTCGCAATTCCTGTAAATTCCACGCCCTTTCAAAATTCTTTTCATCTTCATCAATGCTAAGTAATAATTGTGAATGAAGCGAATGCACCAGATCGACCGGATTGCGCAACATGACGATAAGCTTGGCCTCTGGGTTGTATTCGTATATGTTTCGGACGGCCTCGCGAGAATACAGATACCAGACAGACCCTTCGCCGACTCTCAAATGATTTGGTTGGACCTTACGAAATAAGGCCATGTATTCTTCAAATGTAGCGATTATGCGATTGTTAGGGAAATCAGTGGCAAAGAAACTTGTTTCCTTTGGCTGAGAAAAGAATACATTTGGATGGCCTCTGAGATATTCACTCAGTGCTGTCGTGCCACACTTGGGCGCTCCTACAATAAAGAAGTTGGGTTTTTTCATGCAGGTCTTCTCATCGTTGAAAATATGGTTGGATCAATGCCGAGGCGTCTGCGCACGAAGATCAACATTGCAATGTTCCACAATACTGTTGTGAATGCCGTCGCAATGGCTGCTCCAACAATTCCCAAAAGA
>JAGHBX010000087.1 GCA_021160785.1 Planctomycetota bacterium
AGGATGAGAGGTCTTCGTCCCAGAATTTCTGTTCGATGGAGGCTTGCGCTTCTCGCGCCATCCGGCGGCATCGTTCGGCAAGTTTGCTGTCGTCCATGGCCTTTGCCAGATACTCCATTTGGCGCAGTGCGCACAGCCACATGCCTTCCATTTGCGTATCCTTGCCTACCGCAAAAGAGCTTTCCGACGAGCCCCATTCCTTGGGACCGATTCGCAGCAGCCCGTCATCGTCATCGACGGCGCTTGCGCACCAGTCCAACATTTTCCTGAGCTTGCCGAAGTTGCGGCGAATGAAGTCGATGTCGCCGGTCTGGCGATAGTAGTTACCGCACGCGGCGAGAAAGTACGTTCCGCTGCTTGCGTGGATATAGGCGTATTTGTACTTGTCGAAGTAGTCGGGATAATACGGCAGCGACTGGGTGATCTCGTGCAAAGTCGCAAGAGGCGACCAGACGAGCAGTTCGACCTTGCGATCTTTCTCGACGGCTCTAAGCAGCTTGTTGGCGCTGTCCCAGTGAACCGCGGGTTTGTCTTTGGTGTTCATCAGCATGGGCGCCAGCGATACTTTGAAACTCACGGCGATCTGCAAATCAACTGACGAGTCGATGTCCAGCAGCATAGCTCCGCCGGGCAGATTGCGGGGCACGAAGAGAGTTTGCGTCATCTTGAAACGTTTGCCGGCATAATGCAGTTGGGCCATCTGGGGCGTCGCCGTTTGCCCGATCAGCAATCCGGATACAGGCGCAAAGGCCTTGCCGCCGTCGGTTGAAAACTCCATCGTCAGGTTGCCGGCGAGCTTAAACGGATACGCCCAGGCTTCCAGAGCCCCGGCGGCGGTTCCCCATATAGAAGCCTGTTCGCCTAATGCTTCGATGTAATTGTCTTTGCCGCCGACGGATTCGAGCTTGAGCGGACTATGTCGAAGGTCAAAACGCTCGATAAGCCCGGAAGCCTCGCCGACCGACTGATCGGCAGACGAGACAGAAAGCATGCACACAAACAGCAGCAAACAATGTACCGAAACGTTTCTTTTGATCTGCATAAGTCTCCTATGTGCGAATTTCTGCAATACAGGTTTTATAACGTGTAAACGTTATATCCGCCAGGGCGCACGGTAGGATTTGTGGCAGAGCCGGTTGGCGGTTTCGTCGTTGGTGAATTGTTCTTTGTCCGGGTTCCAGCAGAGTTTCTTGCCGGTCTGGATTGCAATATGACCCAACTGGCAGAGTGAACAGGTGCGATGGCCGACCTCGGCGTCGGCGAGGGTAGGGCCTTGCGTCCTGACCGCCTGGATGAAGTCTTCCTTTTCACTCAACAGCGGCAGGTGGATTTCGTCCGGTTTCAGTTTAATCTTCAAGAGCGATTTGGGATGGGCGTCGAGTTTCTGCCCGCTGAAATCGGCCTGTATCCAGCCTTCACTGCCTTCGAATCGCACATACGGACGGTCAGTCTTGTAATAGAGCTTTACGCCGTTTGCGTATTTGTACTCGATGTCGAAATTCAGGAGCACATTCCACAGGCCCTCTTTGGGATATTCGCCTTTGCCCTCCACCTCGACGGGTCCCGTTCGCTCTGTGCCGTTTGCCCACTGGGCGATATCGTTTAGGTGCGTGCCCCAGTTGGTCACCATCCCTTCGCAGTAATCGCGCACGCGCATCCAGCCGGGTCGGCCGTAGCTCTTTGGCGGATGGACCCGCTTGAGAGTATAGGGCTTTTTAGGTGCAGGACCAAGCCACATGTCGTAATCCAGTTCATCGGGAACCGGCATCGCCGCCTGCGGCCTGCATCCGACGTCGCCTGCCGGCACCGCCGAGCGAATCGTATGCAGCTTGCCGATGTATCCGTTGAGCACAAGTTCGCAGGCATGCTGGAAACACCGCAGCGAGCGGAATTCACTGTCGGTGCGAAACACCCTGCCGTAACGCTTGACGGTATCGGCGAGCTTCCGCCCTTCGGCAATGCTCAAGGTCAGGGGCTTCTCACAGGCGATGTCCTTCTTCGCCTTCGCCGCCATGATCGCCATCGGCACGTGCCAGTGGTCCGGCGTGGAGATCATCACCGCATCAACATCGGCCCACGACAATATCTCCCGAAAGTCTTGCGTCGCCGCGCAGCCCTTATAGCTTCCCGAAGCCGTCCCGGATGCATAGTACTGCTCGACGGCCTTTTTGGCGTTGTCCAGTCGCCAGGAATCCACATCACAGACCGCCACGACCTGACAGTACTTTGAGTGCAGAAAGGGTTTTAGATTCGCATAATAAGCCTGCCTGCCCATCCCGATCATCGCAATGCCGATCCGCTCACTGGCGGCGAGTTTGCTTTCTGCTCCCGACAGAACAGACCCAACCATCGCCGGAATACCAAAAGACGCTCCGGCGGTGAGGCCTGCGGCGGTCTTTACAAAAGTCCTTCTTGTTACCGTTGACGGCTTGGGTATTGAACTTTTCATGCGTACACCTTTCTTTTCTTATGAGTGCGGCCCCGCTACGCACCGCCGGCATCTCGCCGGCATTCGACCAATCTGCGGGCGAGACGCCCCCGCTACGTATTTGCAAGTGTGCCCGATCGCAGGAGCCTTAGAGGTTGTCTTCCTCATCGCTTTCGCCGTATTCTTCGCCCTCGGCGGCTTCGGATTCGTCTTCGATAAACGCACTCGTGGTAACCGCCGTGGCTTCCAGAATGAGGTTGATTCGTTTCTTCACGATCGGCAGCAGGGGAACATGCCTTATGCGGCGAATGATTCTCTTGCCGGTGGCGTCAAAGATAACAAGGTCGCCGGCAAGGCAGACAATCAACTCGAAAAAATCCGGATAGCTCGAACGAATGCGTTTGGCGCCGCGGGCTAATGAATCGTCCATCCTGCCGAACTGATAATGCTCGAACTCGTTGTGGGTGATTCGCCACTTGCAGTTGACCCGCGTCCACAGCCACATGATACCGTAAAAAACCAGAAGCGGGATACTCACGATCAGGCCGAGATTTGACGAATACTGCGGGTCCAGGTCTGCGAAGAAGTGATAGATATCCGCAAAAAGCGTAACACCCTTTCCGCCTAACCACAAAATCATCATCCACAACGCAACGACCACCACCAGCCAGAAGACGGCGTAATTGCGACTGAGGTCGAGCCCCATTGTTACAATCACCAGGACAAGTGTCACGCCGTACACCCACGCCAGCGCCTCTAACGAAACCCACTGGTAATGGGCGAACGGCCACAGCAAAAAACCGACAGCAATCAACGGCCAAACGAAGAGAAACTTCGGATAGGTGTAGAACGTGATCTCATGTCTGGGTTTTGGGGTCTTCTTTTTTTTCTCAGTTTTCTTTTTCTTAGCCATTCCTGAACCTCTATTTTAACTGAATTCAGCCAATTTATCGACCATTTCCATGTAGGAAAACAGTTGTATTCGCGACAACTCGTAGTGCTGTCTCAACAGGCAGATGCGCCGCGAATATTTTCTTTCGCTCTTCACATGCCTTTCTACAATCTCCATCGCCCGCCGGGGATCCTGCGTTGCCAGCGTGCAGACGGCGTGTTTGTCCAGATGAAACACCGTCCTTGCCGCTCTCCTCTTGAGCGGCTCAGCCGCCACATCCGGGAGATATTCGGCCAGAAAATCGTCGGCCGTCTCCAGAACGCCCTTCGCCCGGTGGACCTTGCTTTTGGCTCGCTTCAAGGGGAATACCGCACAGGGTATCATCTCCTGGAGTTCGCCAATATCTCCGGCAGGGTCATTATCGAGAAGTCCCGCCGAAAATTCAATATCATAATCAAGTCTCAAATCCATCGCATTTGCAAAATCCCTGCCGAACATGCGGTGGATCTGGATGCAGGCGTCGGATTTATTCGCCGAAAATATCGAGCGAATCATCTTCTTTCGCGAATCTCGCAATTCCTGCAGGATCGCTGCGGCGTTTTCACCGAAGTTGTCGTGTATCAGGTTGTCGCTTTTGGCGTCGGCCCAGAGAAAATCCTGGGCGTCAAAATAACTCGGGCTTCTCTTTGAGACGTATTCGGCGTTCATTCGGCTCATCAACCTGCCCACGCTCATGCCGACCTTCTTCATCGTCAGGCTGTACCACAGCGGGTCGGGATGTCCAGAAAGCGCTTCCTTGAACCGGGTCAGCACGGGGATGCCAATCTCGTTGCGTATGCCGCGGATCGTCCTGTTGGCGGCAAACTGCTTTTTTAGCTTGTTGTCGTTGGCGGTAAAAAACGCCCCGTCATACCAGTCCTCGATAAGCGAAAGGTCAAAACCCGTCATGGTTCTTTGCAGTTTCTGCGGCAGCGTGTGTTTGAGCCCAAAACCCGCCGAAGCGATGAAACCTTCCCGCGTACTCTCCATCTTCTCCGACAAAGGCCTGAACTGCTCGATATATTGCAGAAACTCATCGAAGCAGCCGTCGTCAATGCCGAAATGCCGCTTCATCTCACCGGGCCATGTCCTGATGAAGGCCGCCAACTGCTCACGATTCGTCCTGATGTCGTCGGCCTCGCGGCAATCATCGCGGTTGCAAAGCCTGGACTCGTATTTGAAAACCCGCTCCCAAAGAATTTCCAGATGCCTGTCCATGTCGCACTTTTTGCGGTCCTCCATCAGGTTCATGCTGTTGGCGTCGGCGACAAGCAGTTTCTCCGACGAAAACAGGTTGGAAATACCTATCAGCGTATTGCCCACACCAAAAGTCAGCACGGCGATCACACCCGGTAGCAACACCACCTTCAACTTGCTGACATCCACAGATCCAAGGGCCATATCGGCGGCGATCGCACCGGCGGCGACAACCACAGCCAGCGATGTGTACCGGATACCCTTCCTCTTGAGCCACTTGCCCGCCAGGAACAGCACCTGCGCCACACCGATAACCCGCCTGTAGTCGGTAAATCTCGCCATGCAACCAGACTATCCCACAAAGGTCCAAAATACAAGCGCATTCTCTATTATATAGAAGACGCCGAACGGGTACGTTTGTTGCACAAAAATCGACTGGACAATGCGGGACAAGTGCGCGACAGGGTTGCCGCGTTCTACTTCAAATCGTAAGCGCTGTTGTCTGGCGAGAGGAAGCCTATTTTCCGGCGTTTATTGGCCTCGTTGTATTCTTCGATATCTGCGCTGTAACGCGAAGGATTAACCGTGGTAAACAGTCTCTTGAAGGGCGCCGCATGGCCGTCGGCCCAGACGACATTTGTCTTGTCGCTGTGGCGATAGCCCTGTGTACCGGCGAATCGGCCGCTGAACGTGCGGTCTCCGGGCGCTCGCAGGGGAGAACGCATAAACTTGTTGGCGCCGCCCGACCACTGCCCGTCGCCAAACAGCACACAGCCGGCGCTGTTTCTAATCTGGCTCTTCTTTGCCGGGGCGGGGATGTTTTCGTACTGACCATGGCCGATAAAACTCGTGTTATAATTATACCCCGTATACGGGTCATGCGGTGAATTGGAATTGCCCTTGAAGGACGGGCACTGCTGGACCTTGTCAATGGTGTCGCCCTGCCACAATGTTCCTGCGGTTACCTCGATATTCGCCCCGTCTTCAAGGACAGCGAAATCCCAGTTGTATCGGATCGTACCGGTATCCGTCGGCGTCTCGTAATAGGCAATTGGAAAACTGTCGTCATTGGTCTCGGTATAGGTCGCGGCGGCAATATACATTTGTCTGAGATTGCTCAGGCAGAACACTGCTTTGCCCTGCCGGCGCACCTTGCCCAAAGCGGGCATAATGATCGCCGTAAGCATCGCAATAATCGCAATCACGACAAGCAGCTCAAGCAGTGTAAAAGCTTTTTTATTCTCAAAGCTCATTCGCATTTCCACGTGCATTCAAGCCAGTTTCCGGCCATCACGGCAAAATCGGCCATGTCCACCCTGCAATCATTGTTCACATCGCCGGCGGGCGGCTTTCGTTTGTAATCTCCACAGCAGGCGACATCGGCAAACGCGTCCACCTCGCCAAGCTCGTCGCTGGTCACCCTGATGTATTGAATCCATCGCCTGCCCGCTTCCGGATCGACCGCAAGCGATTGAAAATCACCAGGTGCAAGCCATTTCAGATCGAAACCTGTTCCCCCCGCTGACCCGTCATACAACTCAATTGCCTGGGCGACGGTAAGACCTGCAAAATCCGAAAGCCCCAGACTCGGGTCAACGGGGCGCAGCCGGTCAAGTTCGTCGGACCAGTCTGCCGTCTGGCTGTCCCACGCAAAGGCATTGGTCGGATAAATGTCATCGCCCCAGGGACCATCGGCAAACGTATACCAGGGCCCGTTGGGGTCCTGTGCGACACTTACCACGACACGCTCATCGAGCACACCGGCGGGGGAGGCGATCTTACACTCGCTCATATCCGTATCGGGTGCGAGATATTCGGCCGTGTCGGCCCTGAATACCGCATTGCCGAACACAATAATATCTATTCCAAAGGGATTGTGCGGATCGTCGGACACCTTGTGGTCAAATCCCACTATGATCTCGGCGTCGGTATCGAGGGTGACGATCAGTTTTTTTCCATCGGGCGAAACATTCCAGGCCGAATAGACCATCGAGCAGGCAAAAGTTTTTGTCGACGAAGCCTTGATAAAGGTCGTCGGCGCTCCCAGCACCACGTTCGGATCATCGTAAGGATTCGCCCCGAACGATCCCTCGTAACCGACAAGTTCGCAAGCAAAATCCGAAGCAGTCGCAATACCAGCCATCGTTGCCGGCACAAGGGCAACAAAACAAATTGCCAATAAAATTCTGATTGTACAAGCCTTTCTGCAGACAGACAGGTCCTCCGCCCCATCTGCCTGCAGTAGTTCGCAAAAACGTCTTATCTTCTTCTGGCTCGAAGCAGCAGGGCGCCTGTTCCAAGCAACATCAGGCTGATCGGTTCGGGAACGGACTCGCCGGGGGCGCGCAAGTGCTCCCACGTGTCGCCGTCAACCGGTCCCCACGACCAGCCGTCCCAGTCGCCGTCGGATACTTGACGCAAGTCAAGACCCACCGCCGACGAAGTCCAGATCGCACCGTCAGTGCTCGTGTAGTAACCCCAACTGGTTCCGCCATCGTATTTGGTCGCCGCACCGTAGCTCAAATCGTTGATCATGTGCGACTGAAAAGACTCATACCACGTTGCATCCACATCAAACGCGCCTGCGATGTCTATTTCGTCAAGCAGTGTCCACCCGCTGACGGGCTCGGAACCTTCCCATTTATATGAGAAGTCAAAAACCTCATACCCGAAATCGACCGTCAAAAAGGCCTCATTGGCGCCTGTGCCCGCCGAGTACTCCAGCACGGCATGGGCAGTCGAAACCGCGATTCCAGCAACCATCACCAGAAAAACAACCTTTTTCAAATACATCTTTCCACCTTCCTTCCGCTAAACAAGTTATATTCCAATAAAAAAAACCGCCGTTCCCACGAAGGAAACGACGGTTTCAATAACCTGATACGGCCCGGGCGGATATCCCGTTGCTTGACACGGTGCTGCACACATCCCGGCCTGCATCTTTAGTTCCAATCGCGAGAACACAAAAACGTATTACAACTGCAGGCAGGTTTTCTGACTTGCACCCTACCTTAAGACCCCTTCCCATCCACATTTCGTGAACAGTGGGACAAACGTCTTGAGGATTTGCAACCGGATTTGCCGTTAAAGTATGGCTCATCCAGCCGCATCGGGCGCTCACAGAGGCGCGACCGTCACGGATTTTCACCGTGTTCCCATTTGATTATCCGAAAAAGCACTTGCGCTTTCGGACCTGAAGTTGTATATGAACTTTTCCAAAAAGAGCCAACGCACAACTTATACCAACCCGCAAACATGACCGCAAGTAAAAAATAAAAAAAATATCATCCTCCCAAAAGCTCCGCCCAAACAGCCCGCAAACACACGCCCATCGCATTCAAGCCGCCACCAAAAACCAAAACCAACAAACAGCCCCATGTGACAAACACCCTAAAACCGGGGGCAGCGCCGGCAATTTTTTCTTGCATTGTTTCCTTGTCCGTGTTAATACAAGACTTAAATTAAAGTTCAGGAGGTATCATATGAAACTTGCAACCTACACTTACGACAACAGAATAACCTGCGGCCTGGTCACGGAGAGGGGCATTATCGACATTCCCTCATCGTCAACGGGCAGCGTCAGGCCCCACAGCGTTAAGGAGATCCTCATCCGCGGCGAGTCCTGCCTCCAACAGGTCAAAGCTCTTGCCGACACCGCCGAAACTTTCATCGACCCCGCCGACGTCCGATTCCTCGCCCCCATCCCCCGGCCGGGCAAGCTGCTGGCGCTTGCCGGCAACTATACCAAACATATCATCGAAGGCGGCAAAAAACTCGGCCTCAGCGACTCGCCGCGAACCACCACCGTGCCACGTCCCTTCCTCATGCCCGCCACCGCCGCAACCGGTACGCAGACCGAAATTCCATGGCCCAAATACAGCAACGAGGTCGATTACGAGCTGGAATTAGCTGTCATGATCGGCAGGCCCGTAAAGTGTGTCTCCGCCGCCGAAGCACTCGACTGCGTCGCCGGATACTGTATCGCCAACGACATCTCAGCCAGAAGCGTAACGTTCAAGGCCGACCGCGCCGAGCGTCCCTGGGACGAGTTCTTCGACTGGCTAAACGGCAAATGGTCCGATGGTTTCCTGCCGCTTGGCCCGTCCCTTACGACCCCGGACGAACTCGAAGACCCCAACAATCTCGACATGAAACTGACCGTCAACGGGCAAATCCGACAAGATGCAAACACATCGCAGATGATTTTCCCCGTTGCGGAAATCATCTCGTTTGTCAGCCACCTCATGACGCTCGAACCCGGTGACATCATAGCCACGGGCACGCCGCACGGCGTCGGTATGGCGACGGGCCAGTTCCTTAAGCCCGGCGACGTCATCGAATGCAAAATCGAAAAACTCGGAACCCTCGTCAACACAGTCGGCCAAAAGCCCGAGCGCCTCTACAAACCGCTGACCGGCCCGTGACGGCACGCCCCTGCATTCGATGCAAAAGAAAAGGCAGCGGCGCCAACCGCACCACTGCCTTGTATCGTTTTTTTGTCGTATCGAACCGACGTCGCGTTACGCTGACTTGTGATCGAGAAACCCTTCCAGCTTTCGCGAACGGACCGGATGCTGCAGTTTCCTGATCGCCTTGGCCTCTACCTGCCTGACGCGTTCACGTGTAACCTTGAATATCCTGCCCACTTCTTCCAGCGTGTACGTATAGCCGTCGCCGATGCCGTATCGCAGCTTGATGATCTCTCTTTCGCGATACGTCAGCGTCTTGAGCACGTGATCGATGCGATCCTTGAGCATCTCCTGCGCCGCCGACTGAACCGGCGAATCAATGCTGTCATCTTCGATAAAGTCGCCGAAATAGCTGTCTTCGCTTTCGCCGATAGGCCTGTCCAGGCTAAACGGATGCTTGGATATTTTGAGCACGCGCCTGCTTTCGGAGACAGTCATCTCGGCTTCCTTGGCGATTTCCTCGACCGTAGGCTCCCGACCCAACTCCTGCAGCAGATTCTTGCTCACGTTCCGCAGCTTGCTCATCGTCTCGATCATATGGACCGGAATGCGGATGGTCCGGGCATGGTCGGCGATCGCCCGCGTAATCGCCTGCCTGATCCACCATGTCGCATACGTACTGAACTTGTAGCCCCTGCGATACTCGTACTTGTCGACCGCCCGCATCAGGCCGGTGTTGCCCTCCTGGATGATATCCAGAAAACTCAAACCCCGGTTGCGGTATTTCTTGGCGATTGAAACGACCAGTCTCAGGTTCCCGCCTGAAAGGTCCCGCTTGGCCTGCTCGTACTGACAATACACCGTCTCGATAGCTCGCAACCGCTTGTCAAGCTGCCTGGGGGTTTCCAGCACAAGCTCCTGCAGACCGCTCACTTCCATCTTCATTGCAGCGATATCCTCTTCGCTGTACTCCCGGCAGGGTCCCGCCTCGATGATCTGCTCCAACTGATGCATCTTTTGCCGGATGCCCTGAAGCTTCTTCATCATCGGCTGAATTCGACTCGTCCGCAGACTCAACTCCTCGAGCAGTGTGGCGATCTTGCGGCGATTACGATGGATCTGCTTGATGTCCTTCTTCACCTCGTCGACCTTGCCGGCCTCCAGACTTCGCTTGAACAGACCGGTGTTTTGATCTAATAGTTTTGCCGCGGTTTCGAGGTTCTGCGGCATGCGGGTTTTCACCACGGACCGAATCAGGTTTTCGGCGGTGCTCATCTTCATCGTCCGGTCGAACGGCAGCATGCCGTCGCTTACCTGCTGCAGGATCTCGGCGGCGTTTTTGGCGCAGTAATCGTTCTCGAGAACCTTCCTTCGAAATGCAAGCCGCGTCAGTTCAATCTTCTTGGCCAGACTGATCTCTTCCGATCGCGCCAGCAGCGGAATCTCGCCCATCTGCGTAAGGTACATCCTGACAGGATCGTCAATACGACGACCGTCGCCTTCGGCAAGCTGCTTTTCGAGAACCTTGTCGGCGGCCAGTTTCTTGTCTTTGCCCGCTTGCTCGCCGCCCTTGTCCATCTCTTGAAAGTCGTCTTCGTTGCGTTTTTCAACGTCGGCTTCATCCATGAACTGGATACCCATTTCGTCCAACGTCATCAGAAGACTGTCAAGGCGGTTGGGAGTGACCGCCTCATCGGGCAACTCGTCATTCATCTCCTCATACGTCAGGTACCCCTTTTTCTTGCCCTTGGCAATGATCGCCTTGATCATTCCTTCGGCAAGACGAGCCCGTATCAACGGATCGGTTGTATCGATCGGGGCAGGCTCCTTGCCCTCGCCTGCCTGCTCCGATTTGACGTCGGGTTCGGTCTCTGCCTTGGCGCTGGCGGCAACCTCGGCTTTGGCAACTGCAACGTCCAAATCGCCCGGGACATTCTTCGGATCCGCGACTTTGGCCACGGCAACATTCTTATCCGGCTTCTTCACGGATTTCTTCTTCGCTTGCTTTTTCTTTTTTGTCGTCATATGTCTTTCTCAAACAAATTCAGACCAACTACGCATGTGGTCTTAATGTCTCACTAATCCGGGGCTTCGCTGGCCCCGGCGCCTTCTTGCAGCATTTCCGATACGCGCCGCAGCGCATCGGTATCGTCATCGTTCAGGCGGCGTTTAAGTTCTTCGGTCTCCGCCGCGGCCCTGCGATTTTCAATCACCGCCATCGCATCGCCCAACCGCCTGGCGTAATTACCTTTCCGCACGCCGTTTGCTTCGAGTTCGACGACTAAATTGCCGCCTTCGGCCGACGCGATACGCGCCAAGACCTCGGCAAGCGAAGCAGTCGGGTTCTCGGAAATCGCCGAAAAAAGCGCCTCGGCAATCTCCCGGTAAACGCCAACATCAAAATGCTCGGTCTTGATTCGTCCGGTGACGTTGGCAAAGAGCTTCGGTTCGTTAAGAAGCACTTCCAGTATCTCCCGCTGCGACTCGGTGTCCTTTCCACCGCTGCCGGCGACATTTACCACCTTTTGGTTCCTTACCGCAAGCGTCCGAGTTCTGCTCATTGACCTTGCATATCTTTCGAGTTGCCGGCGCGTCTCCTGTTCGCTGAGACCTATGATTCGAGAGAGCTTGGTCCCGATCAAACCCTCTGCAACCGCATCACGTCGACCCGCCGCAACAGCCGTCGCCACCGTTCGCAGGTACTCTTCTGTAATTCGACGCCTGTCGGCAAGCGTATCGCTCGCCGAAAGACCCGCTTGGAGCCTCTGCCATTTATATTCCATAACGTCGACACTGTCGGCAATAAGCCGCTTGAAGGCTTCGGCGCCTTCGCTCAAAATAAAGTCGCACGGATCGTTGCCCTTACTGACAAAGGTCAGTTTAATATCGATTCGCTGCGCCAGACACACTTCCAAAGCCCTGTTGGCCGCCTCCATGCCAGCCACGTCGTTGTCGAACACTAACACAATACGTTTGGCGTAGCGCTTCAGCACCCTTGCATGTCCCTGGGTAAAGCTCGTGCCTAAGGCCGCGACAACATTCGTGCAGCCGGCCTGATGGGCGATAATCACATCGGTGTAACCTTCGACCACAACCGCCGTGCCGTCAGCGACGATACTGTGCCGCGACTTGTCCAACCCGTACAGCGAGTTACTCTTGTCAAAGAGAGCCGTTGCCGGCGAGTTCATATACTTTGCCGGATCGTCCCCGAGGGTTCGGCCCCCAAAGGCGATCACACGCCCGGTCACATCGAAAATCGGAAACATCAGACGGTTGCGAAACTTGTCGTACAAACCGCCTTGTTCACGCAAGACCGCTAATCCCGAATCGATAAGCAGCTTGTCGCCAATCCCTTTCGCCCTCGCCGCTTTCAGCAGGTTATCCCAGCTTTCAGCGGCAAAACCGACATCCCACTCGCCGGCAGTATCTTCGCCGATCTGACGCGACGCCACATACTTACGGGCATCGGCGCCGGTCTGTTCATCAAAAAGCTGCTTCTGCCAGAACTTACTCGCCCAGGCATTAACCCTTGCAATTTGTGCGGGATCGCCGGCGGCGGCATCTGCCTGCCTCGCTCGCGGCCGCGGCGCCAGTTGAATGCCCGCCCGCTCGGCAAGCCTCTCAATCGCCTGGGGAAACGTCAGACCCTCACGCAACTGAACAAATTTGAACACGTCGCCGCCTGCCCCGCAGGCAAAACATTTGAATATCTGTTTCGCCGGATTGACGTACATACTCGGCTTGTGGTCGGCGTGAAACGGACACAACCCCACAAATTCCTTGCCTTTGCGGTCAAGGCTCAGGTGCTCCGACACCACTTCAACAATATCGGTCGCCTGCTGTATTCGAACTACAATGTTATTATCGAACCTTACTGACAATCCCGTTCCGTCTTTTCTTTCTATGCAACACGGTTCTAAATATCGCTTTCATCGCCCTCCATGGCCTGCAGCGTCAAAAATCTCGATACGCTCTCCCGGACATCTTTATGCAAGAATAAGGAAAGCAGGTGGACATTAAAGTATAGGGTAAATCAGCAAAAAGTCAAGTCGCCCCAAAAAAACCGCCTGTTATCACTGAAAAAGGGGTTTTTCTGTAACCTGGACACCTGGTGGAATAAGACACCTCCTCAGCCGCACAGCCCCTGCAGGTCGCACATTTTGATCTCATCGAGCCTGTTGACAACCATCTCAGCATACCCCTCCAAATGCCCGGCGTCGTATGTATTAGTCACCGCAATCGTGTGCATGCCGGCACATCTGGCGGCTTCGAGCCCCCAGCGAGAGTCCTCAATCACCACACATTGCCCGGCCAAAATCCGCTCTTTGGCCCGGTCATTGAGGCGACTCAGTGCAAGTTCAAATCCTTCGGGATGAGGTTTGCCCTTCTTGACATCGTCTGCGCTGACGATCGGATCGAAAACGCCCGCCAACTCCGTCCCCTCAACCATCAAAGCGATGTCACTTTGCGTCCCGCCCGAACACACCGCCATCGGTATTTCATTTGTCCGCAGCATCTCAACAAAATCCACAACACCGTCTATAATAGCAGTGTCCTGCTTGACCAGCCGATTGAAAACCTCTGTTTTATGCGCAATGAGCCGCTCAATTTCCGCACCGTCAAGCCCCATTTTGTAGTCCTCGTTCACGATCTCGACACATTCATAATCACCATAGCCCAGATACCGCTGGTAATACTCCGCCTTTGGCACCTCCACCTCGTGCAAACCGAAAGCGCTGTTCAAAGCCCGGTAATGCAAAAGCTCGGAATCGGCAACCACCCCGTCAAAATCAAATATCACAGCCTTTAGCATAGTCTCAAATCTCTATGAATCTTCTCCGAGTTTCTCCAATTTACAGACCCACTCATTAAAATGGGGACAAACCGAAGAGGGTCGAACGAATCACCCATAAGCTGTTGAACATCGGCCAACAAGGCCTGCTCCACCACTCTTGCCTTTTCCCCTGTATCACTGTGGCTATTAGCCTGGCTTCTCCCGGGCCAATCCGTCGGCATACCATAGAAGTCAACAAGCGTAGTACAAAAAAGACTGCGATCTTCCTTCAGAGAATTACCAATTTCTTTACGTGCGCGCTGATAACGGAAGCTGCCGCCCCTGCCACGAAATAATATCGGATATATATGCACGCCTCGATTAGTCAGATGCGGAGCTATTACCTTGTTGACAAACGATTCCTCTGTCTGCCCTTCCACAAGAACGCGGACTCTATTCATGCCCCGGCCTCCCGCCAAAGATGTTTTTCTGCCAGAGTTCGCCAAGACTGTAGTCTTCCAGCCAATCCTTTAGCTTCTCCGCATTCAATCGCTTAAAAACAGATTCGCCTTTATCCCTCTCAACCACAATGATGTCGGCCGGCTGAAAATGATCGATCAAGGTCGCCGACTGAGTGGAGACAATGATCTGCGTCTGATGAGACGCCTTCTTGAACATCTCCGCCAGCAAAGTCAAAGCATAGGGATGAAGCCCCAACTCCGGCTCATCAAACAACATGATCTTCGGGGCATCCGGCTGAAGCAGGGCGGTTGCAAGACAAATAAACCTGAGAGTACCGTCAGAAAGCTGATTCGGGCCAAACAGAAAATCCGTGTGCTTCTGCCGCCATTCCAACAAGATATCGTCACCATCTTCATCTTCCCGCAACAGGAAATCATCGAAAAACGGCGCCGCCAACTGAACTACTTCACGAATCTTCTGGTAAGTCTCCGGAGACTTCTTTCTGATCCGAAGCAAGAACGCAGCTAAATTACCTGCATCAGCCCGCAAATACTCGTTGTTCCTCTTGTAATGTTCGCGTCTTACCTCCGCCAGGGCCGTGGTGTCATGAAAATGATATACAACCCAATCCCTTATCACCCCGCCCTCTAATTCATTCAGATAACCAAGAACCTCCTCTTCATGAAGCCCCGCTGTTTCCGCTACAGTATTGAATGTGCAAAGCAATTCACCTCCTGTGCCGGGGCTCAATGACATATTGAATTGGTACATCTCCGCACAGTCAATTTGCACGTTAATAGACCGTGTAAACTTCGGTCCTAAGTAGAAATACTGGTCGCCCCCTCCCTGCTTTTCCACATAACTCTCCAACACCTTCCTTTTGAATTTATCGTCTTCAAAAGCCCGCCTGAACAGTTCAAAGAAGTTGACAAAATTACTTTTCCCTGCACCATTGGCGCCGACGAGGATATTCAGATTCTTAAGTTCAAAATCTTCCAAGCAGCGAATAGATTTGAATCCTTTGATTGTCAGTTTGTCGATGGGTTTTCCCATGTCGCACCGTCCTTTTTATTCGAATAGTCTCCGGCAAAGTATAGAAGAACCCTCCAATACCGTCAAGGCTTATTCTTCGTACACGCATTTGGGGGTGGCTTACTTTTGGGCCGTCTGCTTGTTTGGGGTCATGCAGAGGACTTTGCCGTTTACCGTTGATATATACAGACGCCCCCCGGCTACGGCCATGCCGTCGAATACGGGCGGGCTGTCGAGTTGGTATTGTGTTGACTCGTCCGGATCAGCGGTTGATACCGCCATAAGTACGGCGCCTTTCTTGCCCTCCATTGCCGCCGCCTGTTCGGCGAGACTCTGTTTGACCTGGGCCTGGTCTATATGCGCAAACGCCTGCGGCTCATCGACCAGGTCCGGGGGGCCTGCGACAAAAAGTGTCTTTTCGGCAAGCACCATCGCACGGGCAAAGATCGGCAGGTCTTTCGTCCAGTCGTATCGGACCATGAATCCGCGTATGGTTGCGGCGGTGCCGGTAAATCTCATTGCGCGGCCAAACTTGCCCTTCGCCGATTTGACGCCCTCGATCTTGCCGACGTTTTCATTGCCCGACGCGTCGAGGAGTCTTTTTCCATCGAAGGTATAGCAAAGTACTAATCCCGCCTTGTCGGCTGTCAGGTTACTCTGCGCCGAAGCGTCGCGTGCAATTTCATTGGCGCTCAACGCCCGATGGTACACTCTCACTTCATCGATAAGGCCGTTGAATCCGTAACCGCCGTTGTATTCGCCCACCGTCGATCCCTCGTCGGCCCCTATCTGCATGACCTCCGCCGGGTCGCCGCCGAGGAGACCGGCAGCCTTTGCAGAAGCGGCGAGTTTGCCGTTGACATAAATGTGCAGCTTCTTATCTTCAGTCAGGACGCCCGCCACATGCGTCCACTCATTGCCGATCTTCGTCCCGGCGTTTGCCGAAGAAAAAACGCTTTCGGCACGCACGCCGAAACGGGGCCGGGCGTTCTGCAGATACAATACATAGCCTAACGAGGCACCTCCCTTTGCAACGATAACGCCGCTGTTCTTGTCCGGCTTTATCCATGCTTCGACGGTGATTGCCTTGCCGGCGGGATTCAGGCTCTTGGACTTTGCCACCTCAATGAATGATTTTCCCCCTCCTCCGCCGGAGGAACTTTCCGCGGTGTCCGCCATCTTGTTGGCGGCAAAGAGGTGGTGCTCAATCGGCGTAGTCCATCGGTAGTACTGCGGCTTGCGGCCAAAGCCGTAAACCTTGTTGTCATCGAAACAGAGTATCCTGCCCGCCGGCGCGGCTTTTCCGGAAAGATAATAGCCGCACCAGCCGCTGACGAATCGGCTGCCGTACATCCAGTAGGTGCGATGCCACCACGAATCGTCGACGAAACCCGTCGGACTGAACAGATGAGCGCGGTCGGCGCGCTGTGTCGCCGGTGGCGCGCCGGCGTCAGCATTGGCGCCGGACGGGAACTTCTCCAAAGGCAAAGGCGCCCCGTCCATGTTAAACGGCAGCCCGCGCATGTA
>JAGHBX010000370.1 GCA_021160785.1 Planctomycetota bacterium
GATTACACGCCCAAGGCGTAGGCGGCGTCATGGAAGTATTGGGCTGACAAATGGAAAGACTCCAACGGTCATCAACGGATCATTGCAGGGCGGTGTCGCTTCTTGTTGTCACGGCTGTCATGTGGAGCCTGGGGGGGGTGTTGATTAAGAATGTTGACGCCAGTCCCATCGCCATTTCGGGTATTCGCTCGGCGGTGGCGTTTGTTGTGATGCTGCCCTTCATTCAGCGTGGCGATTTGACATTCAGCGCGATCCAGATGGCAGGCGCCGTGTTTTACGCCGCCAATATGCTGGTATTCGTGGCGTCGACAACCCTTACGACCGCGGCCAACGCGATTGTGCTGCAGTACACGGCGCCGATATACGTAGCGTTGTTTGGGTTTTGGTTTCTCAAAGAGCGAACGAGCCTGCCGGAGTGGATTACTGTTGTCGCCGCCGTCGTGGGGGTGGCGATGTTCTTTTTCGATGAACTTTCCGCCGGCGGGCTTTGGGGTAATATCCTTGGAATTGGCACCGGACTTTCCTTTGCCCTTTCGGTCATGTGCTTTCGCAGGCAGAAGGACGGATCGCCGATCGGGTCGATGTTTTTGGGAAACGCGATTACCGCGGTTGTCGCCTTGCCGTTTATCGTGCGGTCTGTACCCACCGAATGGACCGACTGGAGGGTGCTGCTGGTGCTGGGAATCGTTCAGCTCGGTCTGCCGTACGTTTTCTATGCATGGTCGATCAAACGGGTTACAGCGCTTGAGGGGATCATGGTGCCGATTATTGAGCCGATACTTAATCCTGTCTGGGTATGGTTTTTTGTAGGTGAAATGCCCGGAAGATGGGCTTTGCCCGGCGGGCTGATCGTGGTTTGTGCGGCGGTTGTGTGTGCATCTCTGCGTGCGTCAGCCGACAAAAAATCGAAAAACACCGACCTGTCGACCGAATAAAGACCGTCGGGTCGCCGAAATTTGCAGAAAAGTGTGTAAATTCGTGCAAAAACAGTTGCAGGAAAGCACCGAACTAATAGAATGGTGGGTCTCGGACGCCCAGGTGGCGGAATAGGCAGACGCGCTAGCTTGAGGGGCTAGTGTCCTTATGGACGTGCTGGTTCGACTCCAGTCCTGGGCATTACACCTAACTCCTTATTGCACAAGGAGTTATGTTTTTCATTTTCCCCTAAAATGCCCAAGTGGATTTATAGGTGGATTTATAAGCGTATTTATTCTTGACTTTTATCCCTCCGGAAGGCTTTCCAATTGACTCCCGCGAAACCGGAAATTTCTTCCTGTCTGCCGGAGAATTTGTCTGCAACACCACCAAAAGCACAATGTTTTCATAAAATCAACTTTCTATATATCTCGTAAGCCCTGTGATCATAAGTAGTTATCGTTCATCCGAGGCCCGCCCCGAGATACTGGCACAACAGTTGCTCAATTGGCAGTCTATGGACACCAGTCTATTGGCAAATACGTTCTTAGCTGATCCGGGCGGCAGGCAGGCCTCTCTTAGGGACGCCGCAACCGTTCGCAGGAGGCAATCTCCCGCAACGCGCACCGCCGATCAGCCTGAAACCAACGCCCCAACGGCAGCAACACCCGATAATCCACCCCCTCCTGTCAAGGGCGAGCCAAATCAGCAGCTATCGAAAGAGTTCAGCCGCACTCTCGACAAGAAAATGCGACCCAATGTACCCCAAGATGCCCAAGATGCCCAAATTGCTCAAATTGCCAAGAAGGGCGATAAGAAGGGCGCCGAGCCCAAATTTGGTTCCGGAGTTGTCCAGGCGGCGATCAGTATTCCTGTGGTGCTTGATAAGGCAACCATTCCAGGAGCCGAAGCCAAACTCCAGCAACAAATCCCGGGCCAGACTCTCGATAAATCTGCCCCGCTGACCGCTCCCTCGGGAACATCCAAAGCTGCCCCTGTCGTCCTCAAAGCCCCGTCTGTCGTCCTCCCGGACGCCAAACCACTTACGGCCGGACCCGATCAAGCAGTACTTGATACTGCACCAACTACTGATGCAGACCCTGGTAACCCCGAACTGATTGCACCTGCCGTGTCCGGCGCGAAGTCTCAGGACGGCGCCGACTCTGAACCCATGCAGCTATCTGATAAAACATTTGCGCCTAAAGAGTTGTTGCCGGATACCGCTGCCGGCGACCAGGGAGAACCTGTCGCAGACAAAAAACCCGTCATAACAGGCGAGCCGGCGCCTTCGCCACACACCCAGGTAGAGGCGCCGGCTAAGGCGGTCATCACTTCACTACATTCGGCCCAGGCAAATCAGTCCGACGCCGCCACCATCGACGGCAGCACAACGCCTGCCGAGAGCAGCCCCGCACCCGCTGAACAGTTGCCAACCCCAACGGCCCCTTCAACGGGCGGCAATACGGCGGCACAACTGCCAAACAGCCCATCCGCCGCCCCGGAGGATCAAGCGTCCCATTCCCCGCAGTATGCACCGATTCGCTCCGAAAAACCCTTGCTGGCGGCGAAGCAGACAACACCCGAAAAAGCTGTTATTGATCACAAGCCCCTTCCGGACAAGATGGAACTCCCTGACATACAGCTAAAAAATACAGCCGGTGTCGGGACTGTCCCTGTCAAATCCATCGCACAGAAAGCAGCCCAACCCGGCATTGGGTCGTATTCGTCTCAGACAGATAATCCCGGCAGTCTGCCGTCGAGCGGTGACGGGCCTGCAAACGCAGAGTCCGGCGAGCAGGCAGTGGTCGGCAATATCGCCCCTGGCAATATCACGGAACAATCGCCCGCCGCCGCCGAATCCGCAAGGCCCGCAGCTAATGCCGATTCTCATCCTTCTGTCGTCGAGCAGATCATGGAGCCTGTCCGTACCTCTTTCAGTGCGGGCTCGCGACAGATCGTTATTCAGCTCAATCCGCCTGAACTTGGCAAGGTCAACATAACATTTCGCGAAGGGGCCGATGGTATCACAGGCCTCTTGCAGGTCGATGAGCCGCAGACCAGGCACCAACTGCAGCAGGCACTACCCGAAATTATCCAGAATCTTCAGAATAGCGGCGTTCAGATAAAGAGGCTCGATGTTGAATTGACAGACCAGCAACAGCAGTATAATCCGAAGGATCAGTCCGCAACCGCCGGTCAGGACGCCTGGACCGGCCAGCAGAGTTCGTCGAATTTCCAGTCTCACAGCGGCAATAGTCCTTACAATGAGTGGCTGACAAATAATGACCCCGCCACGGAATTTGCCGAAGCCCGGATGCAATTTGCCGATAGCTCCATAAATATGCTTGTGTAAAGAGTTTGCTCGAAAAACAAATGATCATATTGGTTTCAGGCCTTTCTTAACTCGATAAATTGGCGTAGAGATGGTAGACGTTACCGCAACTATAGAAAAAGCCGAACAACACCATCAGGCAGGGCGTCTTGAGCAGGCAGAAGTTCTGTATAAAATTGTTACACAAAGCCACCCGGATCATTCTGCTGCATTGCATTGCCTGGGGATGATAGCATACCAGCGAGGCCAATACAATCTGGCTGCAGAATTCGTCGCAAAAGCGATAGCGGCAAATCGGCAGATAGCCCAATTTCATAATACTCTCGGCGTCGTTCTTGCAGCTGTCGGAAAAACGGAAAAGGCAATTGATGCTTATCGGCGGGCCATATCGCTAAAGCCCGATTATGCCGAGGCGTACGCCAACATGGCGGGCACTCTCCAATCGCAAGGTCAATATGCCGCTGCGGTCGAAAATTGCAAAAAAGCAATACAACTTCAGCCCGCCCTTGCAGAGGCTTATTACAATTTGGCCAACATTTTGCGCCAACAGGGTCGCCATGATGAGGCCATTGAAAATTATCAACAGGTGATACGGCTCAGGCCGGATTTTGCCATGGCATACGGTAACCTGGCTGTTACCCTGAAAGAGCAGGGCCGGGATGCCGAAGCGATTGAAGGTTATAAACAGGCGATACGCTTCATGCCTGCCGATGCCACGCTCCGCCATGATCTGGGTGCTGTTCTCAAAGACTGCGGGCGCTATGACGAAGCGACCGAAAATTATAAACAGGCGATACGCCTCGATCCTGACTATGCAGAGGCATACAACAGTCTGGGTGTTGCTATGAAGGAGCGGGGACGCTGCGCCGAGGCGATTGAAAATTACGAACAGGCAATTCGACTAAAGCCCGATTATGCAGATGCACACTGGAACAGATCGCTTGCGCTTCTGCTAAGCGGAAGGATTTCGGAAGGCTGGAAGGAATACCAGCAGCGATACGACGATTTGAACACTACTGCTTCTCTATACTATTCTAAAGAGACGCTCTGGGACGGTTCGTCATTTGCAGGCAAGACACTTTTTGTTCGGTATCAGCAGGGTCTCGGTGACAACATCCAGTTCGTACGATACCTGCCCATGGTTAAGGAACGCGGTGGAACGGTGATTTATGAAACGAAAAAACCGCTGACAGACCTTTTACGCACCCTCGGCGGGATTGACGAATTGGTAGAGGCCTCCCCTAACGGCAGGCCGGCTGCGAGCTTCGATTTACATATATCCCTCATGGATTTGCCGAGAGTTTTTGGCGCCACGATCGAGAC
>JAGHBX010000366.1 GCA_021160785.1 Planctomycetota bacterium
CGATGATCTCCTGCTGCAGCGTGTTGATATCCTGATACTCATCGACAAAGATGTATTTGAACCGGCGTTCTAATGTTTCGCGGATGTCGGCGTTTTCGGTGAGCAGCCTGAACATCAGATGCTCAAGATCGGCGAAATCGAGACGGTTGATCCGCCTTTTCGCCTGGGCGTATCGTCGGTCGAACCGCTGCACTAATTCGATCAGGACCTTTGTCTGAAGGCCCACCGCCCCGGCCGCTAAGCGTTCGTAGTCCGGATTAATCAGGGCAAGACCGGCCAGGCTCTTGAGCGCCGCTATAGCTTTCTTGGCCGGCGCCTTGACGAGGTCCGCCGTTTCGGAAGATACCGTCTTTGGCTTATTGGTGAAACGAGGCGCCTTGAACTCGAGCGCGTAACGCGCAAGCTCGTCAATGCTATCACTGTTTAGCAGCTCCATGCAGTGGTTCACCGGCTCGATAAACGCCTGCTGGATATGTTCGGACCAGTGGCCCGGCGAAATGAGTTTTCTATCGAGCAGTTGGGAACATTCAAACTGCGATTTGCAGCGGCGAAGCAACTTGCCGATGATTTGTTTTTGTGCTCCGACCAATTCGCTCGCCGCAGATGCGCCCATATCGGCTAACATCCGCGCTCGTTCGTAAAACTCATCTTTGGAAGGAACGCTTTCGAGAAATCTGCTGATCGCGACGATATTGTTGAGGAAATCCGCACCGCCGCGATTGATGTTGCGATTATCCAGGAGTTTGGCCATGCCTTGGGCAAGCGCGCCGTCGGCCCAGGCCTGCTCGATGACCTCGTCGAGCAGTTGCGATTTGAGCAGCAGTTGTTCGTCCGGCTCCATGATCTTGAAGGCGCAATCGATATCCAGCCGGTGAAAATGCTCGGTGATGATTCGTCTGCAAAACGAATGAATCGTGCTGATATGAGCGGCATCCAGCATCAGCAACTGATGCTTCAGCCGCGGCTGTCCCGTGGCGCGGTAGCAGGCGGCAAGCTGCCCGGCGATACGCAATCGCATCTCTTCGGCGGCGGCGTCGGTAAAGGTCATCACCAGTATCTGCGAAACATCCGTGGGATCGGCGTCGTCGGTGAGAATATCCACACATCTCGCCGAAAGCACGGCCGTCTTGCCCGTGCCAGCCGAGGCGGTAACGAGAATCTCGCGCCTCCGAGCCGCGATAGCCAACTGCTGCTGCGCCGTCCATTTCAGAGACTCGTCAGCCACGCTCGCCTCCGATCTTTTCCAGAACCTCTTTCTTGGAGAGTGCTTCGAGCGGGCGATAGTCGTTTATCTGCCAGTCGAATCGGCAAAGGGCGCTATAATCGCAGTGGGCACAGGGCGACTGTCTGGCCATGCGGTAGGGATTGATGTCAATTTGCCCGGCGGCGATGCGCGCGGCAAAATCGCCGATTCTCTCCCATACTGTCGCCAGAACCGCCTCGAACTGCTCCGGCTCGAGCACGCCGGTTGTGCCAAAGTTGCTGTAGGGCTCGCCGTCCTTGTACCTTGCGAAATTGTAGTACGGGTTCCAGCCCGTTGGGGCGTCGGCATCGAGCAGTTGGGAGAAGCAGCCGTTGAAAATACCGTTTGCCTTGCGCTGGAATCGGGCTGCCTGTTTGTCGAGATCGCTTGCGGCCTTAGCGGCGGGCGGCATCTCAACCGGCACGAAAAACGCACCGGCCACCGTATCCATTTTCCTGCCGTCAACCTCGCCGCCCCAAAGGGCTAACATGTACATCGCAAGCTGCATGTCCAGGCCGTGATAGAGCTTTGACCATGAAAACGAACGTTTGGATCGTTTGTAATCGAAAATGACCGCCACATTTTCCCCATCGACTTCGGCGCAGTCCAGCCGGTCCACACAGCCCGACAGGATAACTTTTTGCCCCCCGTCCAGGTCAAATGTGCATGTGTTCTCCGCGGCATGTCTCGATCCGAATCGCAGTTCCGAGGCGATCTGTCTGAGGCTGCCGGCCCGCGCCATTTGCGCCATCTCCAAAACGCAGTCGCTCAGCGTCCGGGCGGCCGAGTCGATAATATAGGTGTTGTGGCGGCTTCGACTCATAAAGTTCGACAGAAACGCATCGCTTTTTATAATCTGCGCGATTCGCTGTGCACAGAGGCGCTGCAGCCGGTCATCGTCGACGGTCGTGAAATCGTCGCCATCCTTTTTCAACTGCCGGGAGATGTCCTCAAGGACGCGATGATAGAATGTCCCCAGGTCCATCGCCTCGAACCTGAAGAGCTTTCGGCTCTCAATGCCGAGGATATACCGCGCATAATGCTGATACGGGCACGCCGCAAAACCGCCTAATCGCGTCGCAGAGCATTCCAGCACATCTCCGACCAGGCCCGCGGCAAGGTCTGCATCAAGCGTCGCGGCATTGTCATACTCCAGCGCGTATTGCACCCGCCAGCCGACGTTCGCCAGTATCTCATCGGGCTCGTCGGACAAACAACGATACAACTCGCCTAACAGCGTCGCAACCTTGTCGGTCTGCGGCGAATCCCTTCCCAACCGTTGGCAAAGCAGAGATTCCAGTTCGCCCCCGCTGTAGACATCGCCTGTGGAGCTTTCGATATCGAGCGTATTGGTTTCCTGCAGATCGCAAAAGAGCGACAGGACATTGTCGACAAACTGCGAACGCACCAGCGACTTGCCCTGATCGTCCATGGCCGGATACGTAATGTATAGATGCCCCGAGGCCCGCGTCAAAGCGATATACGCCAGGTACTGCCGCGCCGCCAACTGCCGGGCGGTGCTCTGGGCCAACTCGAACTCATAGGATTCCGCCGTCTGCCGGTCGGCGTCGGTCATGATCGCATCAAACGAAATCGGCATCGGAAAACACTTCTGCGTCGCGCCCATCAGAAAGACCGCCTTGAGGTCCGGATGGCGGCTGCGCTCGATCGAACCGACAAGAACCTGGTCCAGCTTCGACGGGATCAGCTTGAGAGTCAGTTGGGAAAAACCTTCGGATATTATCGAATGAAAATCCGCCGCATTCATCCGGTGGTCAGCAAAGATGTTGCAGAATTCATCGAACAACATGACAAATTTCTCATGGAACTGCCCGTCGGCACCGGAATCGTTGTCGTCGCTTCGTTTGGCAAGCGATTTGGAGACATGGAGCCCTTCCAGAAGTTTCCACACAGCCCGGGTAAAGTCTGCTGCGGTGATCTGTTTCAATTCCCGATCCCCTTGCAGAGCATCCCGAAGCGATACAAGCGGTTCGACCGCCCGGCGTCTTATTTCATCGACTGCCTGCTCGTCGAACGCCTTATCGCGTTTGTCGGCGAAGGACCATCCTTTATCATTGAGCCAATCGCCTCTGTTTACGCCATAGGCGAGACAGTAGTTTTCCAGCAGATCGACTTCGGTATCGTCGATCCCGGCAAGATGGGTTTTTAGATAAGCCAGGACATCGCTGGAAGAAAAACCGTCCAATGCCGCCTGTAGTGCCGAATTTACAAGCTCAATCACCGGATGCGTCGAAAGAGGTTTCGGCCGGTCAACGAAAAACTCGATGCCATACTCGGAAAATGTCGCTTCGACATAATGCTGATACGACCCGATATCCGAGGCGACCACGGCGATATCGCGAAAGCGAAAATTCTTGTGCCTTACAAGTCTGAGGATCTCCCTTGCGATATAAGCGACTTCGGCACGGGCGTTTGGCGCGTTGACAATATGTACCGCCTTGCCGACGTCTGTCTTCTCGGCATCGCTGACGACGAAGAGATTCTTTTCGATATGCCCGAGCGCAGCCGACGATGAAAAACGAAGCGCCTCGGCGAGCACAATCGGCGCGCCTAATTGGAGTTTTGATTTTGTGATTGCTTCGACAAGCTCGGCAAAGGTGCGCTGGGTCTGATAGAACAGGTCCGCCTCATCGAGCGTGTCGGCGTCGGGCTTTGCGCAATCGATATCCGCCGGGTCCAGACACAGCGCGATATGCGCCTCTGATGCGACCTTCATAAC
>JAGHBX010000491.1 GCA_021160785.1 Planctomycetota bacterium
CTTGATCGCCTCGCGCACCATCCCGTGAGTCCCGTACGCCTCAGCCGTATCAATATATGTAATCCCCTGATCATAACCGTGGCGTATCAGCTTCGTGAATCCCTCCTGCCCCAGCGCCCGCTGAATACTGCCGCCGATACTGCCCGTGCCCATACCCAGGCGACTGAGCTTCAGCCCCGTTTTGCCTAATTTCATCTGATCGATCGCCGTCAGGATCCGTTTTGGCGCCGCCCCGAGCACTGCCGTAGACAGAAGCAGGCTGCCCGCTAACGTTGCACTGCCATGAAGAAACCGACGTCTGGTAATGATTCTTTCGCTCATCGCTCAACTCCTTAAATAAGGGCATAACCGGTTATTTGTCGATGGCCGCATTATACTCATCCCAAGCCCTCTTTTCAACCAAATAATCCCGACAGGTGACCTTGAAAAAAGACGCCGGTAAGAGTATAATAATTGCTGTCGGAGGCGCCGAATGATCAGAAGTCCAAACCAGGAAAGGTCTTTTGTGAGAAAAAAACACAACTTTGCAGGAATGCTCATCGCAGCCGGTATTGCCGTCGTCGTTTTGTCAGCACATACAGTCCCCGCCGCCGAGTGCGAATACGCCGCCTACCTCTTTGCCCATACGACCAAGAGCGATTACGGCAGGCTCTATTATTCGGTCAGCACCGACGGGCTGCACTGGAAGCTCCTGAATGATGGCAAACGCGTTCTTGGCGAGGAATATCGCGGCCATCCCGACATCTGCGCCGGTCACGACGGCCGGTATTACCTCGTGGGCAATTACGAGCGAAAGCCGGAGATCGCAATCTGGGTATCGCCCGACCTGGTAAGATGGGTAAAGTTCGGGGGGTTCTCACCGGATATCTACAAAACGCCGGATTTTGAGCCTGCCATCGATTACAAGGGCGCGCCCAAGATATTCTATGACGACGATTCGGGCCGGTATTTGATAACATGGCACAGCACGATCGAAAAGCCCGTCAAGGAAGCTCCCGAAAGGTTCTGGTCGGGCATGCGCACGCTGTACGTAATATCAAAAGACCTCAAACATTTCACCGATCCGAAACGGCTTTTTGATTTTGACATGGCGACAATCGACGTGATCATTCGCAAGGAGAGCAGGCGTTATTACGCGATCGTCAAGGACGAAAAATACCCCGACTTCCTCTGGCCGACAGGCAAAACGATACGCATCTGCTCGTCGGACAGTCTTTTAGGCCCATACAGCGAACCGGGCGCGGCCGTAAGCCCCAACTTCCGCGAGGCGCCCACCCTGATCCTGCGACCCGACGGCAAGGGCTGGTACCTGTATTACGAACAATATCCCGGCGTATCCTACGGCCTGTCGACGGCGCCGAGCCTTGAGGGACCATGGTACGACGTCTACTGTATGAAATACAGCATACCAAAAGACGCCCGCCACGGCTGTATGATCGCCATCACGCAGGAGCAATACGAAGCTATCGCCGCCGCCTGGGACAAAAAGGATAAGCCGGAAGAAAACTGAGATTGCTGACATTTGGTTGGCTTCGGCTCGTTTTTCGACGATAAGACAAGGATCCTCTGGGCGAGAGTCTACCAGGACGGAGACGATACCCTGATAAAGGTGGCGCTGAGGCGGCGTCTGCCCACTGCATATCCGCTCAAGACCCATGTCGATATAGTCGTCATTGCCCCTAACGGCGAAAAGTCCCTGGAAACGCGAACCGAGAACATCTACGTCGCTCGAAATATCCCGGGCGAGGGGCCCACCGTCAAATTCTTTCGAAAACACATCCCGGGGACACTCCCGGAGAATTCAACCGTCAAAATCGAATGCAGATGACCTGCCCGGCATGTCCGGGCCAACCGACCACGAACCCCGTAATCTCATGAAAGGCTGTCTCCCGTCGTTTGACCCTGATATTGTGACACTCTTCAAACCGACAGGGAAGAAGTATCTCCATACCCCCCACATGGATTCGCTGGCGGACAATCCCAGGTTCAAGGATGTCCTGAATCAGCACCGCGCTTTTCTCAAAGAACATGCGAAGCGTCACAACGACAGGGTAGCGACTGAAATGCTTCGAAATGCCAGGTAACACATCACAATCCGTATGATTGGGTGAACGTGGTCCGCTCCGGGAGGCACATCCGGTATCAGGCTGTCGGTACAGGGGGGCAGGCATGTTGAGCGATGATTTTGACGAAGATGTCATGATCGATCGGCTTGGCGATGTAATCGTCACAGCCGGCTTCGAGGCATCGTGTCCTGTCCTGCTCGAAAGCGTGGGCGGTCAGGGCGATAACAGGTGTGGCTATTTCCTTTTGCCGCAGAAGTCTCGTGGCCCTGAAACCGTCCATGACGGGCATTTGAACATCCATGAAAATCATATCAAACTCGCAGTTTTCGGCCTTTTCCACCGCCTCGGCGCCGTCGTCGGCTGTTGCCACATCGAAACCTAATCGTTCCAGAATGCGTTTTGCAAGTCTCTGGTTGCCCGGATCGTCGTCGGCGACGAGCACATGGCCGCTGAAGGCGATCATCTCGGATTGTCCGCACCGGTCGTTATCGGTTGCTGGGGCTTTTGGCCTCATTAAGGCGGCCACGTCGTCCAGTAGATCGTTTGAAAGCTGCATCAGATTCCTCTCGGATTCTCGAATGTAATTCAGATGCTCCTGCTGCTCTTCGGTCAGGGCGGCGGCGGCGAGCAAATCGCTGAAATCGATGATGCCGTTCAATATCCCGAGCCTGATCGTGTTGTCGTCCGGTATCTGGCTTGTCTTTACGAGAAACTCTGGTTCATCCGCTTAATGGGTAGGTACCCAGTGCCCTGGGAGATGGTTGAGAGAAAAATCGTTTGGGCAGATGCTCAAATTTAGGGCATGCGGGGGGAAATTTGTGCATCTGGGGCCCCGGGCGATTTTTCTCGGTCGTTCGATATGGCAACTCACCTGATTGCATAAAATCCTCGGCCTGGTCCGAGAATAAATGGTCGTGAGCAAACGGCGGCGGCGGTGCTTATTGCGGGAGATTTGCCGGGTGGGGGATGGTCATGTCTACATTGGCGGGCATGTTCTCGTAGCTGTAGTATGTGTGGTCTATTCGGTTGGGCTGGACTTTGACTATGCGGAAACCTACGGGGTCTTTGCCAAGTGGTTTGCCGGTTGAGCTTGTTGTAACCAGTTCGAGGACGCCGTCTTTGACGTATGCGTTGCGGTGGTAATGCCCGGAAAAAACGGCGGCGATCTTATGTGCGTGGAAAAGCTCCAGGAGTTCGGCTCGCCTTTGGCGCGGCATTGTAAAATACTGATCGTCTTCGTCAATGCTCTCCAGGCACATGGGGTGATGCATGAAGACTATCCTGTGATTGAAAGGCTGAGAATCGGCCTGGCTCAATGTTCTTGTCAGCCATGCCATTTGTTCTTCGGCGGACTGAGGTGAGCCAGCAGAATCCCTCAGTATGTTGGACTCGAGAACGATGAACAGGCACTTTTTGTAGTTGAACGAATACCACAGTTTGCCGAAGCGTTCCCTGTACCAGAGGTAAGTGGCGAGCGTTGGTTTGTTGCCGACGTCGTGGTTGCCCGCCACGTTGTAGAGAGGGATTTTTCTGTCGAGTCCGGCTGCGATCTTCAGATAGGCGACGTCTTCGGCGGGTTCGGTTTTTTCCTGCCCGCCGGCATGTTGTACAAGGTCGCCGCAGACGACTACGAAAGCTGGTTTGAGTCGGTTGGCATGATCGATTGCCGTTTGCCAGAGGTCGGCGGGTCCCCAGAAGAGTTGCGGATCGGCCATCTGGATGAAGAAGAAACTGTCGTCCTGTCCAGCGCCGCCATAGAGTCGGGGAATGAGGCTGCACCCCGGCAAAGTCAGCGATGCCGTGGTAAGGCCGGCGGCATTTAGAAAGCTGCGGCGTGTAAAAGTCTGGGTAGTCATGGGCATTAAACCTTAATATATGAGTCTTTTTTTCAGTCTCTTTACCGCGAAGCAACCCACAACGAGAATGAAGACGGCGATATAGAGCATATCGAGCAGGAGGCCGGCGTGGTAATTGCTGTTGCAGACGGCTCTTACGAGTCTTACCGAGTGGGTCAGCGGGAGCGCCTCGGCGATGGGCCGGGCGAAGGGCGGCAGTTTGCTTGTTGGAAATACGACGCCCGAGAAGAAGAACATCGGCGAGATCAGTCCGGTCATGTAAAAGTTGAAGTGGTTAATTGTCTTTACGAACGAGGTGACAAGCAGCGACAGCGCAGCGAACATGACGCCCGTGAAGAAGCCGACCAGCGGTGCTATGAGACTGTTGGGTAGCTGCACGATATTGAATACGGTCAGGATGCAGAGCACGGCGAAGGAAAAGAACAGGCCCTTTGTGCCCGCCCAGATGATCTCGCCTACGATCAGATTCTCGGCTGTCAGCGGCGCAGCCAACATTCCGTCGTAGACCTTTTCAAATTCCAGCCGAATGAACGTGCCGTATGAGCACTCAAAAGCCGCCGTCCACATGGCGGCGGTAACGAGCAGGCCGGCGCCCAGGTATTCGATGTAGGGCACGCCGTCCATTTTGTCGATATACGTGCCGAGCCCCAGGCCGATGCCGGCTAAGAAAATGAGCGGCTCGAGAAACGGCGGGAAACCATTGCTCAAGAGATGTCGCGTGTATACGCGCATGTGCCGAAACCACACGCTGTAGAGTCTCTTATAAAGCGGAGGGTAGGCTGGTGTCTTACTGTTCGACATTGAGCGACCTCCCCGTTGTCTTTAGAAACACATCCTCGAGATTCGCCTGCCGCAGGAGATATTGACCAGCCTGGAGTGAGTCGGCAATCGCCTTGAGGTCTTCTATATCGCGCGCGAAAAGGCGCGTGGTCTCGTGTGAACTGTCGATCCTTACCTTGCCGATCATTGATTGGTCCACTACCTCTTCGACGGATTCGGTTCTGTCGAGTTCGAGGACAAACTCTTCGATGTTTTCTCTCAGGAGTTGGGCGGGATTGCCCTGCATAATCTCTGCGCCCTTGTCCATGATGATGATCCTGTCGCAGATTTGAAAGGCCTCTTCCATGTAATGCGTCGTGATCAGAATGGTCGTTCCCTGTCTTTGAAGATTTCGAAGTTTGTCCCAGATCAGGTGTCTCACCTGCGGGTCAAGGCCGGTGGTTGGTTCGTCGAGGATCAGCAACTTTGGATTATTGAGAAGCGCCCGGGCGATGACGAGCCTTCT
The DNA here is from genome assembly GCA_021160785.1 of Planctomycetota bacterium. Taxonomy (GTDB): domain Bacteria; phylum Planctomycetota; class Phycisphaerae; order Sedimentisphaerales; family Anaerohalosphaeraceae; genus B28-G16. Next base: position 5,208 of record JAGHBX010000491.1, read on the forward strand.
TTTCATGCCGCCGGACAGCTCCCTGATTTTGGAATTTTTCTTCTCGGACAGCTCAAGAAAATCGAGCAGTTCGGCGATTCGCCTTGCGGCGTCTACCGAAACGATATCATAAAACCTGGCGTATATCATCAGGTTCTGGATGACGTTTAGTTCCTCGTCGAGGCAGTTTTCCTGCGGGACGACGCCGGCGAGATACTTTATCTCAAGCTCCTGCGTTCGCGGGTCGCAGCCGAAGATGTCCATCACTCCGCCGCAATCGGCGTCCCGGGGACTGCGGGCGTAAACCATCTTCATCATGGTCGTCTTGCCCGCCCCGTTTGGCCCGAGCAGTCCGAAGCACGTCCCCTCTTCGACATGGAAACTGAGATTGGCAACCGCTTTGACAGGTCCGAAGCTCTTGCTGATATTCTTAACATTTATGACGGTATTGGCCATATTATAAGGTGTCGTTGAGATTTTTTATCAGCCCCATGAGAAGTTTCGGCGGGATATCGGCTAATTCCGGCTCGGGCCGCTCCGTGCGCGCTATCTTCTTCAGTATCTGTTTGGCGGCCGGGGCGTAAGGTTTGATCTTTGCAGCCATTTGCTCGGCCTGATCGAGCCGACCGTCGGCCACCATTCGCAGATATATTATGATACTCTTTATCAGTTCCTTCTCATTCATCGCACGCTGCGGCGCATCGTCGGGCTCAGCGCCCGCTCTTTCGTGAAGAATGTTCTGGGTCAGGTCATAGGTCTTGCGCATCATCTCGCCGTACTGATTCTCTTCCTCTTCATCGATGGGTGCAAGCTTCAGTTCCGGTTCGTTCTCGTCGGGAGGCGCCGGAATATAACAGCGATAATTGCAGTGCGGGCACTGGCCGTACTTGCCCCCGGCTTTATCCGGCGCCTTGATCTTCTTTTTGCAACGCTGACACTTAAAACTGATACTCATGCCTGGGCCCTCGCAAATAGTTGGCTCTTACGATTGTTCCGCACCCGCATCCGTTTGTGCCTGACCGGTTTCGGCGACGACCTCGGTGGTGATGCCGCCTCTCGGCGTGAAGCAGGACGTTATTTTCATCCACCTGGGTTTGCACGCGGCGCTGAGGTCGTCTAATATATCGTTGGTCAGCTTTTCGTAGAAGATGCCCTGGTTCCGGTAGCTTTGCATATAAAATTTCAGGCTCTTGAGTTCAAGACAGAGCTTGTCGGGGCAGTATTGGATCGTTATCTCGCCGAAGTCGGGCTGGCCCGTTTTCGGACAGACGCTGGTGAATTCCGGACATCGTATAGTGATCGTGTAATCCCGCCCGGGGCTGGGATTATCAAAAAGCTCGAATTCGTATTTGTCCGACATCTGTTTACCTCGCCAAAAAATCTGCTATACTTACGATTATGATATAGTAATCATTTACGCAGGATTTGCAAGAGGTTCGCTAATGTCGCAAAAAAACAAGGCCGTGGTGCTCTTAAGCGGCGGGCTGGACTCGGCGACGACGCTGGCGATCGCTGGCGAGGCCGGTTTCGCCTGCTGTGCGATGACTTTTCGCTACGGACAGCGTCATGAAGTGGAAATTGACGCCGCCCGGCGGGTTGCGGCGGCTTTTGACGTCCTTGAGCATCGCATTGTCGATATAGATTTGGGACAGTTCGGCGGCTCTGCACTGACGGATACGGCAATCGAGGTTCCCAAGGACAGAGACGAGATAGGCGCCGGCGCCGGCATACCGATAACCTACGTGCCCGCCCGAAACCTGATATTCCTGAGCTGCGCGACCGCCTGGGCGGAGGTCTTGGGGGCGTTCGATATCTTCATCGGCGTAAACACCACCGATTACAGCGGCTATCCCGACTGCCGGGGCGAGTTTATCGAGTCCTTCCAGCAGACCGCAAATCTGGCAACGGCCGCGACCACCGAGGGCAAGGGGAAATTCACAATCCACACCCCAATCATCGAAATGACAAAAGCGCAGATCATCCAAAAAGGTACACAATTAGGCCTGGACTACTCCCTAACCCACAGTTGCTACGACCCGGACGAGAAGGGAAGGCCGTGCGGCAGATGCGACTCGTGCAAACTCAGACTAAAAGGATTCGCCGAAGCAAACCTCTCCGATCCTTGGAATAATTAAAGGGGTCAGACACCTTTTCTGGGTCTCCCTCGCGGTCTCAGCGTTGCTTCAAGGCCTAATCTTGCCGCCATCCTGATCATCCACTCCTTTTCACCCATCGGACGGCCCCGTTTAATGCACGTTTCCACCAACTCCCGATCACCATCGGCTATATCCACCGCCTTATCAACAAGTTTCACCCACCGCTTCGGCAACTCCATCGGCCCTTTGCTCAAGACAACCGCTTTCTCCTGGCCCATCCTGATCGCCAGACTGCTCCAGGGCCAATCCGCACTCCGCTCGACAACGCCCGCCCGCAGCGCATTCGCCTCGACATACCGCATCAGCGTAAGATAATAACGACTCGACTCCACGGGAAAACTCTTGAAACGCCCCTGGTACAAATGCCCGACCCCAACCGTGCCGTGTGCTGTGTGCCAGCGATGCGAGTGCGTCACTGTCACCCACTTCATAAACTCGGACAAATCACCATCCCTACGCGGCCAAAGCACGAGGTGCCAGTGATTACTCATTATGCAGTAGCCGCAGATACGCATCCCCAACCGCTCCGCCCCCTCCGCCAGAATCTCCTCAAACGCCTCGAAGTCACGCCGCTTCTTGAAAATGCGCAACCGACCATTGGCACGATTAAGAACGTGATAAACAATATTACCCTTTGCAATGCGCTTAAGTCTCGGCATAATCGGCAATTATAAAACAAAATCTGCAATTGTCAACAGAAAAAGGGTGTCTGACCCCTTTAATTAGAACTTTCTTGAATCCTTCCTCTGTATAGTTTGCGATTCTGTCCGATTTTATCATTTGTCACGGCAGGAGTCAAACATACGGGTCAGGGCAGAAGGGGGGTTATTTGAATCTCGGTCGTGGGCCCGGTGAAATGGTGGGTGTACAGGAAATATGTTCCGGGTGGGACATCTGTTGTGTCGATAATCGCATCCATCGATTGTACGCCGCCAAGGGTAACCGAAGACGTCTGGTAATAGAGATTCGTGCCGCCGGGGGCCTTCAGAAGTCGGGCGCCTTTGGCTATGACTGTCATTGCTATTCCGAATGCAGGCATATCGGGGGCGTTGTTCAGCGGGGCATTGTCATGGAATACCAGGACCGATATCTGCGCAGTCGGTATCGGTTGCGACTGAGGACTGATTGTTCGGAATACCTGATTTCTGCGGGGTTCAACACAACGTGTTTTACGGATTGCCGCCGGTAAGTGTATGTGATGTGCACCTTGCCGTCGGATGCCTGGATGACCGCCGGGTAGGAAAATTCGCCCTCGTCACGTTCAAGAGTGAGTACCGGTTTCCAGTTGTCGCCGTCTTTTGAGATTGCGACATTGAGCATGTTGCGCCCGGATGGGAAGGGGCTTTTCCTGACGGTATGGTTGTAGACCAGCAGCCCTCGGCCGTCCTTCAGCGTGACGGCATCGATCCCGGCGTTGGGATTCGGCAATTTGGTGGCCGTCATCTTACCCCACGTCCTGCCGCCGTCGTTTGAGGAACTCTGGGCTATCACGTTCTGTCGGCTGCGGCAGAGGACCTGCATCCTGCCGCCGAGATAAGTGAGAATGCTCGGCTGAATAGCGCCGAACTCTTTACCGTCATTGATCGGTCCGATGACTTCCCATGTCTTTCCTGTATCCTTTGTCAGTTCGAAGTGCACCCGCCAGCCTTTGTGTTCGGTACTGGAGCCGCACAGGATCGAGCCGTCGGTGAGTTGGATGGGCTTATTCTTGACGGGGCCGAGGAGGTCGCCGATCCTGTCATCTTTGCCTAATTTGCGCGGCTGGGACCACGTTTTGCCGTCGTCGTCGGAAGTTATCAGCATGCCCCACCATCGGCTCGGACTCGGACCGACCTTGTAGAACAGCATCAGCGGGCCGTTCTTCGGATTGAAAAGCACGGGATTCCAGCAGGGATATCGCAGGTGGGGCGATTGAACGCCGTTGGCAACTTCGACGGGCCTGGACCACTGTGCTCCGATATGGCGAGAGACCCAGATGCCCACATCCGGATTTTTCTCATGCTTGCCGCCGAACCACGCCGCGACGAGGCCGGATTTTGTCTCGGCGATCGTCGATGCATGACATTGCGGCGTCGGCTTGTCGTCGAGCGAATAGATCAGCTCGCCCTTTATGAAGCCGTTTTCTCCTGGCCTGGCGACATCGGGTATTTCGAACTGCCCCGCTTTCGGCGCCGCATCGGCGAAACACCCCGTCAACATCGCGCCAATAACTACGATTATGAGTGTTCGGTGTATTTTCATTGTGTGCCTCCTTAACTGATTCTCTGCAAGAGATCTCATATCTTCAATCCACACATAACGCCATTATCTTTCCATGTAGTAAAAGAATCCGTCTTCAGCGCCGATAAGCAGATCGCGTATGCCGTCATCGTTCCAATCCACGGTTGTCGGGCTGGTTGTGTGGCCGGCAAGCTTTTGGCTTCCAGGTTTGCCGGTATTCTCGAAAACAACTTTACCGTCCCTGGTACCGGTGTTTCGCAGAAAATCCACATTTGCCGAATTTACCAGAAGGTCAAAAAGACCATCTCTGTCCCAGTCGACGATACACAGTTTCCGCCGACCGCTGCCTCCTGCTGATCGCGTGCTGAGCCGCAGCAGCCCTTTGCCATCGGCAAAGATGCGCTTACCCGGCAAGAGCACGAGTTGATTACCGCGTCGTTGACGCGCAAACAACGCCAGATACCCCTCGTGATCAAGCATCACCAGGTCGTTGAGTCCGTCGGCGTTCCAGTCGATGATAACCGGCGTAGTTCGCCACTGTGTAGCCAGTTCATTGGCTTCGGGATTCCACCAGTTCCACGCAGGCTTTGGCGGTTTGCCCTGCCACTGCACTTCTATCGGCTGCGCCACGGCAAGTATAGGCGAGGATTTTGTGCCGACGTTGCGGTACCAGATTACCTTACCCCAGATCGAGTTTACGACCAAGTCGAGCAGGCCGTCGTGGTCCCAGTCTGCTGCGTTGAGTGTTGTATAACCCCATTTCGCCTCACACGGGCCCTGGATCGAGCCATTCGGACCGGCCTGGATACGAAGCGTCTTGCCTCCGGCCTTGAGTCGCAGAGGCGCAGCCCACCTGGGAGGATTGTCGCTATCAAGGTTTTCGATGAAACCTATGTAGCCTGCTGTGTTGCCGCAGATCAAATCCTCATCACCGTCTGAGTCCCAATCCACGCTGACCGGCGTAACCAGTGCGCCGAACTTTACGTATTGTGCCTCCTGCTGAAAATACTTCGGAGGGAGGAACTGCGGCATCTGGTCCGACATTTTACCGGTGTTTTCGATCAGGGCAACCCGGCCGTCCTCATCGCCGCAGATCAGATCAACGTCGCCGTCAGCATCCCAGTCAATTGCCGTTGGCGTGATCATCTGCAGGTCCATCACTACAGGTCTGCCTTTGCAGGTCAACTTGCGCCCGGTCGAATAACGTGGCTTCTTCCGTGTGCCGACATTGTCGAAATATGTAAAGCTGTCGAGGAACTCACCGCAGATCAGATCCAGATCGCCGTCGCCATCAAAATCGGCAAAACTCGGCGAAGGCATTCCGTAGACGTCAACCGGCCTGCCATCGGTTTCAACCTTAATCGGCGTTTCGTAATCCGGTTTCTCTGTCGTGTGCTTGTTGCGGACCAGGTAGACATAGCCGTGCAACGGCCCGCGCTGCCACTGTCCCTTGGCATTGTAGGCGTTATCCCAGCCGTAGTCGCCCCAGTAGCCAATGCCAATATAGATGTCGAGCGCTCCGTCGCCGTCATAGTCGACGTAGTGCCACTGGTTGGCGCGGATGCTGCCCTTGCCGGGATTGATTTTGTCAACGCTGATTTTGTGACTCGAAGAAAGACCCTTGCCCATAAAATCGACCCATTCGGCGCCCGGCGTCAAGATACGCGGCATGCCATCTACGCGGGACCCGAATGTTCTTGTGCCCCGGCCCCATCCGCACCGGCGGTTTGAAAACAGGCATCTTCGCATTGCCTCCCGGATTCTCAAACAGATACGTGCCGTTGAACGGAACATCCGGACAGGAAACCACCAGGTCCAGATCGCCGTCGTCGTCCCAATCCACGGGCATCGGCCAGGCCCACAACCCCACGCCCAGATCAACGACAAGGCCGGGATTGTTGTACTGCACTCGAAGCATGGAGTCCGCAGACGCCGGTCCCAGGCAAGTAATGAGCATCAGAAACGCTACTATCAGAGGCAGGCTCTTTAAGAAACCAGACTTCATTGTCATGCTTTTCCTTCCATGTTCCTCTGAATATTAATTTGCCCTGAGTTTCGTCCCGGTGTCTGTGTTGCATACCGTGATCTTACCAAGACAGTCGGATATTTTCAAACTTCTCCATGGTAATTCCTGCATACCGCCTTTCCAGTATCTCCGAATCGTGCAGGTCCGATGGGGCGCTTTTCATTTTGTCGCAGACTTGATATACTAATGGAGGCCAGGGGAGCAGTAATTATGGGCTATACCGGGCGGAGACAAGAAAATGTTGAATAGACGAAGATTCCTGAGATTTGCCGGATTAGCGGCCGTCTCCGCTGTAATTGGCGGTAGCGTTTCAAAGGCTGCCAAGGCTAATCGGCGGGTAAAGCCGAATATCCTGCTGATTATTGCCGACGACTGCACGCACAACGACCTGCCGATCTACGGCGGAAAAAACGCGGCGACGCCCAACATCGATCAATTAGCGTCGGAGGGGCTCGTTTTCAACCGGGCGTATCTGGGTTCTGCGATGTGTCAGCCCTGCCGGGCCGAGTTGTACACGGGGCTGTACCAGATGCGAAACGGCTGTGCGTGGAACCATTCGGCGAGTCGCCCCGATGTTACCAGTATGCCGCATCATCTCAGGGCATTAGGCTATCGGGTCGGGCTTGCAGGCAAAGTGCATGTCAAGCCGGCTAAGGTTTTTCCCTTCGATAAGGTTGGAGGGTTTGACCCGAGCTGCACTCGCAATCCGACCCGGCCGCATGACGTCCAGCATATCCGCCGGTTCATGGGAGACAGTAAGGATCAGCCCTTCTGTCTTGCCATTGCGCTGGTCGAGCCGCACGTGCC
>JAGHBX010000668.1 GCA_021160785.1 Planctomycetota bacterium
GTGTTTATGTCGAGCCGGGACGGCATTAACTGGCGCCGTACGTTCATGGAGGCGTTTATCCGGCCGGGCCTTTATGAGGGAAACTGGGGCGGGGCACATGGAAACAATACGCCGGCATGGGGGCTTCTCCGGACCGGCGACAAGGAAATATCGCTGTATGTATCGGAAAACTACGGCAACTATCCGGCCGAGGCGAATAAGGTGCCGCGGCTTCGGCGCACGACCGTTCGACTCGACGGCTTTGTCTCGGTCAATGCCCCATATACCGGCGGAGAGATGGTTACGAAACCGCTGATTTTCAAGGGCAAAAAACTTCTGATGAACTACTCGACGTCGGCCGTTGGCTATGTCAAGGTTGCGATCCTGAATGAAGACCGAAAGCCTCTTTCAGGGTTCGACGCCGCCGAGGCGGTTGAGATATATGGCGACGAGATTGAAAGAACCGTTTCGTGGAAGCATGGCGCCGATGTCAGCCGATTGGCGGGCAGGCCGATTCGCCTCAAATTCGTGATGAAGGATGCGGACCTGTACTCCATAAAATTTCAGCCATGATTTGATATGGCAATTTGAAGTACTCGCCAAATCTATCCGCACACATTGCCGTTTTCATAGAGCTACGTATGTGATGTATCGCTTTCAAGCTCAAGCAGTTTTTCCCGGACATATCTTTGGGCTCCGTGGCGTGTCAGAATACCCACAACTCTATGAGTCCTGGGTTCGACGACAGGCAGTTCTGTGAGGTGTTCCTTCTTCATCATGTCCAAAGCATCGTCTAGATGTGTCGTGGTTTGCGGAACATCCCGGATCTGGCGGCACGCATCGCCGGCAATCATCCATTCCCATGTTTGTTGGCTAAGAAGAATTGGACGCAGGTTTTCCATGAGGATGACACCCTCTAAAGCGCCGCATGAATTAACAACCGGGCATGTTACAAAAGCACTTTCCGCAAAGACCGCAAGAACATGTTTCAGTTTTTCCGTTTCTCTAACCATTGGGATATCTGAATCCATAACTTCAGCAACACGGACCGCAGCGGCGACCTGTTCTTCATTTACAGGAAAGTCCCGGGATTTTGGACGAGGTAATTGTCGCTGTTGTTCTAAAACGCGGTTGCCGACAAACGAAATGGCCCAGGCGCCAACCGGCGCCGTCAAGATTATACTAAGTACTGCAATGGCAAGTATTATCTGTCCGGGTTGAGTGTCCATTCCGGCAGCCCGCATCGCCAGCAGAGGCGCCCCGCCGATAGCGGCCTGAACGGTAGCTTTTGGTATATAAGAAATGACAATAAACATCCTTTCGGCCAATGTAAAAGAACTGCCTATCAGGCACAGGTACGTCCCAACACTGCGCGCCGCCAGCGCCAGTGCGATCAGTGCGCTGCCGGCGGCGCCGGCCTTCCAGGCAACGTGGATGTCCACCTGGGCGCCAACCAGTGTAAAAAGAAGAATCTCCGCAAATACCCAGAGCTTTGCAAGTTTGCCTGATATTTCGTGGGCCATATACTCGTTTTTTTCCAGAACGATAACGCCTATCGCCATCACAGCCACCAGCGCCGCAAACGGCAGAACGCCCTCAAGAACCGGCTCGACGGCAACAAGAACAACGGAGATGCCCAATATCGTAAGAAGGCGTTTGGTAGCCCTGGGGTTGAACAGATCAAACAGCCTGTATAGAACAAATCCGCAAATCAGCCCCACAACAATGCCGGAGGTAATTGAAATGGGAATGCCGACTAATTTCCAGGCGACATTGACCTTTTCGCCGGTGTAAAAACCAATTAACACACTGTAAACTACAATTACAAACACGTCATCGATTGACGAAGCGGCCAGCACCAATGTCGGGATGCCCTTTTCTGTGCCTTTCTTGCGATCTATAAAGTCGATCATCAGCGGCACAACTACCGCCGGCGAAACCGCCGCAAGCACAGCACCGAGTATCGCCGATTCCATATAGCTCAGGCCAAGCAGCCACGGACCCAGCAGCATAACCGCCAGGCCTTCAAGAATTGCCGGTATACATGACAGCAGCATCGCTTGAAAGCCTACACGTCGTAATGTGTCCTTGCTAAGCTCAAACCCTGCCCGCAACAGGATTACAATCAGGGCAATCATGCGCAGATCCGAGGACACCGACAGAAGGCTTGGTTTCAGGAAACCCAGCACAAAAGGCCCGGCGATTATGCCCACACAGAGCATGCCGACAAGTCCGGGCACTTTAATTTTGCGCAAAAGCCAGTCCACCAATAAACCCAATAAAATCAGTTGCGCCAAACTTACAGCCATAATTTCATCTCCAGCGAACTATCATATCTGCAACATAGCACCCGACAGCATTGATCAAGGGGACACACCACGGAAATGTCGTATATCGGTGCAGATTCGGCGACGAGATACCAAAGAAGTGCTCCAGCCGCCCCGCCGGCCAACAATATAATGATCTTGTTCATACTACATGACTCCTGTTACGAGTTTGTATTCCTAACAGGAGTCATTAGCCGCCAATCGGCAGTTAACGGTGAACTCCATCACCATCTGGGCTTTCTTCAACGCACCCCAGTATCAACCGAAACCTCTTTTTCAGGTTCGGTCTTGTTGCCGGCGACGATACCTCAACAGAGTCTACTTGTCAAGGCGAATCTTTTTATTAAGAGGGATTTTGCAAAACTGTCATTTGAAATAACCAGATCAATCTATCCGTCCACATTGCCGTTTTCGTCCACATAGATTGCGCCTTTGGCGGCGTCGGCGACAGAAAGGGCCTTTTGCAGGTCCCTCATGTCGGGCACCTTAAACTTCCTGCCGCATGCCGGGCAGGCGATCCTGCGGTCGGCGGCTGATAAACTCAACTGTAGAGTTCTGCCACAATTAGGGCATCCGGCAAGCAGCTTCATAATCGACATCTCCTGTTCGGTCTTTAATTTTGTAACATTTCAGCCAAGTGCGCAAGAAGCCGGAAACCGCCCGTTCGGCTACGCTCAGGGCAGGCTCTACGGCGGAAGCTGTTTTATACTGGATTCCCGCCTTCGCGGGAATGACAAGTGAATCTCACACTTGGCTAAAGTGTTATTAGTTTTACGCCAGAGACGCTGGTTTTGCAAGTACAATTGATGCGTCTTGAGACCGAAATATCGTCGCTCTACGTGCTGCTTTTAGGTTGAAATGAATCGGGCTTTGTGGTATAATGCCCATAGAGAGTTGGGCATTTTTCATGGTGTAAATAAGCACAGGGGGTGGGGTTGATGAATTCGATTAATTATTGGCTCGCTAAAACGCCCTTTCCGTTAGCCGGGAGGGTAATCAGATGACAAGAGTTGTATCTTGCCGTGTCATTGATCCGGCATCGCACCGTGATGGCGATGTCCAAACGGCGCTGGCCACCGGTGAGAGATTTCGCCGCCGGCCGCTTCCGCCGACTGACGGATTACCGGGTCGTTTGCGTGGATGCGGCAGCGGCTTTGGGGCGGGATACTGTAACACCGCAGGCGATATTCCGACGGGGCTGCTTTTCGACGTCCTGGCGTAATGCCAAGGTTGTCGATCCCCCTACTGGTATGTGTAGACAAATTTCATGCTCGCCTTCCATGAGTCCTTGCCGGCAGGAAGTTTGTCAATTGAGAGGCGACTGCATTCCAGGTCCGGCCAACGAAGCAGAATCTGGGAAATAAAGCGTGAGAGTGTTTCGACGTCGACCGGTTCAATTGCAACGTCGGCGCTTCTTTTCAGTTTTCCTCCGGATTTAAGTGTCCTGTTGCCCTGCAGGGAGAGATTTGACGATGGAATATGAACCAGCTTGGTGATTTCATCGACGGCTATAGAGTAATCGAACTCACCGGAGGAGTCTTTCTTGACCTTGTAGTTCAACCGTTCCGGGGCAAGCGTCACTATTTTAGTGATCAGGTCTTTTGCTTTTCTATAGTCCGCCTGCTTGTTTTTCCATTTTCGGCTGGCCGCCGGCAGGGAAATGGCGGCAACAAATATCACAAACACCATTGCCGCAAGCGGAACCGCGATAAAGTAAAGATTCGGATTCTTAAAATAATCTTTCATTTGTTGCCCTTATCATTTTTTCAGGTCGAGAGTAATTGTAAACGCATCCCGGTTGGCTCTTTCTCTATAGCTTATAATGGGATCCAGTTTTGCGTGCGCCTTGAATGAATTGTAAAGCGCATTGGTGCTTGTGCGACTATTCGTGTTACCGATCAAACTCATCGCCTTGCTTGACACACTGACCGAGGAGACCTGTAAGCTGATTTTCGCCGGCGCCTTATTGATCGCTTCGAGCATGTATGTCAGCTTTGCGGGAATGGAGCCTTCGCCCCCGAAATCTCCCTTCTTTATATCCTGGATTTGACGGTGTATCTGGTCAAGTTGACTGATGATCGACCTCCTCGCACGCGGTGGTTTACCGTAATTTGCCGCCGCGACAAAGTCACTTCGCATTTTACTGTCGTAATCGCCGATATAGCTGTTAATTCTCATAACCTTGAGTTGAAAGTAGAGACCGAGCGCGATCATTGAAATCGTAACAAAGACGCTTGTTGCCCTCAGCGTTCGCTGCAGAATCATTTTCTTACCCAGGTAGGGCGCAAAACTCCGGCGGAAGTCGCTGGGCTTTATGTGTTTGATTTCGGCAATCGCGGCGCCGCAGGCCATGGCAAATTCCACTTGGCAATCGCAATCGTCAAGCAGACTCTTGTCCGCCCTGGCCAGAGCGGACGGGTCGAGTGTCTGCGCCGGGATGCCGGTGGTTTGCGACAGGGCCTTGATATCCGGCTGGTCGTCGCCCTGGTTCGCCACAAAAAGCGAGTCCACGGGCTTTTGCAGATTCATGGATGCCAACGTAAGCGGGATTTCGCGGGTAAGAACCACCGTCTTGTTCTGCGAAGCGCCGACGACAAAACTCCTCACCAGCGGCCCAAGGGGATGATCCTGCGGCTTGATAATATGGCACGCCCGTTGCGAGAACAAGACAAACAGCGGATTGGCGTCTTTGGGCAGTGAGAGATTCTGCTCCAGGAATCTGGCCAGACAGAGGATATCCGGCTCGATCGCCGTCGGGTCCAGGTCGGCGGCCTGCAGTCCGTCGAGCATCTCGTTAAGGACGGCGCGGTCCGCTGCGAAAACCGTTGCCTGCGAGCCGGTCGAATCCGTACCCGTTACGGTAAATGTCAACGCCATATCCATCGCATCGCGCGCCAGCGCCTCCTCTGCATCGAAGACGATGGTGTTGGCGATCTGCTTATGCTCGGTGAATTCCGAATGCAGGTTGTGCTGCGTGTAGAGAGTACAGTCCAGACTGACGGCAACTTCACCGTATTGCAGCCCTTCCGACGCCAGCATTTGAGCGATCTGCACCGCCGGCGAAGAGCCTTGCCGGCTCTGCTCGCTTGAGTCACCGTCTGCTTCATCCTGCACGCTGAAGCAGCGCAGAACCTCCGGATGAGAACCTTTCCGCGACAGAAGCACCGCAGTCGCCCGCTTCTTCGACAGATAAATGCCGAGACAATTATTTTGTTCCACGTCAATTACTCCTATCAATCCGACAGCACTGCAATTCGTTGAACGTTTCTGCCCTCGCGCACCATCGTCGCAACTGACGAGGCCCTTGCGACACCGGTCCGGGCGGTCACCTTCACGGCGAAAAACTTGCTTGTCGTCGTGATGTAAGGCTCGACCTTGCGAATCGAATCATTATATCCGTACAGTTTGGTCTTGAGTTCGTCGATACTCGCGATAGGCTTTTCCTGTCGCATCAGGATGATCTCATGAGCAATATCCCTGGCGTCGCCTCCGAAGGTAAACGCGGCCTCCAGCACATGACGCGGCGCGGTGTTGATATTGACACGCTGCGAACCCCACAGCGCCAGATATTTCAGCGGCGACTCGTTGCGGTATCCGGTATCCGGCAACGCCCACGCCAGCCGCTCCGTGTCCAAAAGCGAACTGTGGAGCAACTTTGCAAAATCCGTGGCATGCGCAATCGCCGGGCGCGTCTTTTTGACCGTTCGAGTCGCAGTTGTCGAACGACTGAATCGACTTCTCGACGTGCGCAGCCGCGTGGAACTCGGGCGAGCCACAGACTTTACCTGCGTCTGTTCGGTATAGGTAATGGGCTTTAAGGACAACGAAAACTTTTTATACTTGCTCATCTCGGCGACCTGGTCTTTGAGCGTGTCTATCTCGGAGACGTCCATTTGCATCCACTCGCAGAAAACTACAAACGCATCCTCGGCCAGACGATTACCGGCTGCATTGCTCGTCATCGCCCATGTCAAAGGCATCTTGGCGTTTTCGTCCTCGATGCGAATGGTAACCGTCGAATCCCCCATCTCAAATTCAATCGGCTCACTGACCAGCGGCCACTCCGGTCCGTAGGGCCCCGGTATCTCGACCGAATTGGAATCTATCGTATCGACGTCGGACATGAACGTATCGACCGTATCGAAGAAGTTGGGGTCCGACGGGTCCAAACCTTCCGACCGGCTCGGAGTGTCGAATGCCCCCTCCTCCAGCATCGTTTTCTCGGCATCAAGCTCTGCCCATTCGGCCTTGAACTGCTCAAATTGCTCATGATTCATCATGAAGACGTCCGAAAAGTCCGGGTCATCCTGGCGATCGGCAAGGGAAATTGGAACTTCCTTCATAATCGTCATGGCGAGCTTCATCGCCGAGTCGCAGGCATATCGCGATTTTTGATAATCGATCATATACTGCTGACGCCGCCTGAGCCTGGCAAGCCGCGCAGACATGGTATAGCAA
>JAGHBX010000267.1 GCA_021160785.1 Planctomycetota bacterium
CAAATTGTTCGGCGCCAAGCCAGTAGTCGCCGAAGGTGAAATCTATGCCGTCGGTAAAGTGGACGAGGTTCAGATTGATAGCGGCAGTGCCGATATTCTTCAACTCGATGAACTCAAAGTCCTCATCTATGAGAGTCTGGTCGCCGGCAGCATCTTTTTCTGCCTGTGTCGCATCCGTTGGGTGGTACATAAGCTCAGTGATGCGAAGATTGTTTATTGCATAATCGGTGGCGTACACCGCTTCATTGAGCGCGCTCCATTCGTTGTTGTAGAGCACGCACGCCTTGACACGAACGCTGTCGGTCAATGATATGGGGCCGGTGTATTCGGTCGATGTGGGCGGGTCGATAACGCTGATGGTGACCGTGTCGGTTCCGATCAATTCGGTGTCATCGGCACTGAGTCGAAGCACATACGTTCCGGTTTGTGGGAATGTTATTTGCGGATCTTCGTCAAATTCATTGGGGCTGAATCCCAACTGGCCGAAAGTCACGCCGGCCGGTGCGCTGTCAAGCGACCATTCGAGCGACAAGCTGTTCGGCGGGTCGGGTTTGTTGTCGTCGGTTGCGGTTGCGTCCATTACCGCGGTATCGTTAGGCCAAAACAGTGTCTGAGACAGGCCCGCATCGACTACGGGACTGCGATTAAGTGTGGGATCGATGTTAATCGCGCCGATAGTGTAAAAGTTGTTGCTGTTCACGGTCCCGCCTTTGAAGACATAGGTCCCTGGCAAAAGCTCCGCTGAAAATACACTCAACGGGCGTGCTGGGTTGGTAGCGCTCTCATTGACGTGCACGTTCAGACCGGTGTCTTGAAACACCCCGGCGGCGGCAAAGTTGGCTACTGCCAAGTCTACCCTGTTCTGCAGGCCACTAAAGCGATCGTCAACCGCTATCCATACCTCTGCCAGCGCTGAAGTCGTTACCGTATAAGTAACAGTATCGGCCGCGTCCTTGTCGGTGTTGAACGTGCGGATGTACTCCGAGCCGATCAACACCACAGGCGTTAAGGAGTAGGGATAGTCCCGATCAGAGTAGACATGAATACCATCCGCCAGACCACCGGCATCACTCGGCAAACACTGTGTGTTGCCATCAAACACACCGATGGGACTGCGGTTGCCCGATGATCCGTCCGCACGTACTACATTGGTGATGACCGCTGGCGGCGGGTCGGTCAAGGCGGGTGGATCGCTCGCCGGGGCGATCGACGATGCCGCGGCGCCTGGGTCAAATCGCGGGTCTGATCCGTCCAGGGTGTAGTAGATTGTGCCGCCACCGAGGTAGGGGTCGTCCATAGTCAGGCTGTCGCCCGCCAAAATATAGCCGCCATGCTGATAAGAACCGTTGATATTGAACACCGTCGCCTCGGTGTCCGGATACAATCCATCGCTTTTCAGTTGCCCTAATACGATATCGCTTCGCTGTGGGAAATAGTCATTCCACAGGCGGTCCCGCTCGGGGATCCAGTATGCGTCGCGGGTATAGGTTATGCCGCTCTCGTTCTCCTGATTGTCTCCCCAACGGACGGATTCGGCAACGACGACACGATCTATCTGATCGAGTTGCTTCTGATAGAGTTGGGCAATAGCCGCAGGCGTCAGCAGCCCATCGTTAAAGAAGTGCTTATGAATATGATCGCCGAACAGCCTCCTGTAGTCATCATTGGCGCGCAGATCGCGATGAAGATCCGTCGGGCTGCCGTCGCCATTGTCCTTCGTTGTCACATTTTCAGTGATCGATTTCATGCAATGCTCGGGGTCCCAGTTGTGGTATCGCCACAAACCGGCCGGATCGACCCGACTGCGGCTGGCATACCAGTTGTGATGCGCCCAGTCCGTGTTGCCGACATAGAAGTTTGTGATCATGTAGTCGATGAAATCGTCCACATCGAGCAGATCCAGCACGGCCTGGTAGTTGCCCGTATCGCTCAGGTCCTGGTTGGCCGCGATACTGAGGGCTTGATAGTTGTCCGCCGCCAGTTGTTTTGCCACCGGGTCATCGTCAAATCCGACTACATTAGAAACGCCGGGATCATGCTTCAAGACATCGTAATCGTCCTTTTCCCCACCGAAATAAGACGCCGCAAAAGCGCCGTCGGGTCTTTCATGGATGAAGTACAGCCCCCAATACACATCGTTTAGATAGAGATGCACCGGTCGACCGTGCGGTGAATAACCACCCATATCATTATGGATATCACCCGGGAATTGGTCCCTTGTATATTGGGCATGCAGCCGCTGGTAAGCGGGAATGCTATTGCCTCCGTAGGCCCAGCTCATGTTCATGCGTGCATCGAGGACGATTGTATTGAAGCTGTCTATTTTCGAATCCGCAAAGAGGTCGTAGCGTAACCGCCCCGGTCCGCCTGTCGGCGTTCCGTCGTCAAGTCGCGGGCGGAACTTTAACCGCATGGACAGTTTGTCCATCTTCCAGCGACTGGGGCTGGAGCCTCCGACAATCTGTACGGTGCAGTTAACCTGGAAGCCGTCTTCGCTGCCGTCGGGTGAGATGAACTCAGCGGAACAGATACGTTCGTCACCCTCACCGGAAATATAGATGCCTTGGCTGGTATCGAACCATTCGTCCCAGTTCATCGTCAGCGCCAGCGTGGGCGCGGCGACAAGTGCATCCTTGACGGTGAAGGACAGGCCGTCATCGTCGATAAACGGCTCGGTGCTGATCACAGTGGGATCCATTTCCCAGTCAGGCCCGAATTCGCCCCAGTTGTTGTCATGAGGCAGAAGGCCCGTGCCGTCCTGCAGGAGGACATCGTCCAGGAAGATGTAAGTCTGCGTGTCGATATTTGTCGGCAGCCAGCCTGTTTTTACCGCAGCGGCCCGCAGCGATTTTGTTGTCGTAATCGTAACAGGACCCGTATATGTATAAGCGGTAGATGTTGGCGTGCCGTCAGGATTGATCGGGTCCGAACCGTCGTCAAGCGTGTAATAAATCATGGCGCCCGGAGTATCCGTTGTAATCGTAACCGCAAAGGACGCATCATAGAAACCGCGGTCATGGCTGAATTTTGTATCGGCCACCTGCCCGGCGAAGGTCTGCTGCGTGTCATTAGTCGTCCCCGGCGAAGCGATATCAAAATAGTAAAAGTCAGGAGTCCCGTCAAGATACCGGCCGTATGATACGTCGGTGATCTGATTACCGATTGTTACACTGTCAATTAACGTAAGGCCGTCCGTATCGTAAAGGGCAAGCGAATCGCCGTCGGCATTAAGCTGGAAGCCCACATGCAGCGGCCCATCCAGCGTATCGTTGTCCGCCCAGAAAAGCAGATATCCGCCCGCCGGGATAGTCGTCTCCGGAGGAGCGACAGGTATCTGCCATATATTCGCGCTGTCGGCAACATACATGCCCCCCATTTCCACATCCGAACCCGTTGAGTTGTATATCTCGAACCAGTCATCGAACTGTCCCTGCGGATCTGAGGCAGCGGCGTTATTTGAGGCCATATATTCATTAATCTGCAATGTTACAGTTTGAATCGGCGAATAGGCTCTGCTCACAGTCGCCTGCGTGTCGTCAAAAATCTCGACTTCCACAGTTCCCGGATTCTGCCAACCAGACACAAGTAAAAACTCCACCATATATATGTCGAGCACCAGAGTAATCTCATCGCCGCTGTCATACCACGGACCTGTGGGGTCTACGCGCCATTGTGCACCGGCATCGATGGCTTCCTGCGGCGAAATCGTTACAGTAAGCGTGCCCGTCTGCTGGACATAACTTCGTATAATAGCTACGTCTTCGCCGGGGGCAAGTGTGATCGTCTCTGCGGCGGGCTCGTCATAGCCGGTAACAACATCATATTCAACGAGGTGACCGCTGCCGCCGGCCGAAAGACCTCCGACAATCTCTTCGCTGAGCTGCCATGCGCCGCCATCCACCCGCCACTGAGCACCACTCGGGACTGGAGCGGTTATCTCTACTGTAATAGAACCCGGGTCTGGGATATATGCGCCGGCGAGAACCACTTCTGTTTGGCCGTCTGCTACGGTGACAGGCACGTCAGCCGGCTTGCTGTAGTCGGCGACATCACTAAATGAAATCGTATGCGAACCGACAGCTATTC
>JAGHBX010000467.1 GCA_021160785.1 Planctomycetota bacterium
ATAATCACGGTCGGAATATTTGGAAGCGATCAGCCTCGACTCTCGATATGCGGTGCTCCGCAGATCAACAAGTGGTCGCGGCAGGTCCTGCAGGGCGCGGTAGAGGCTCGGCGCGTCGGGGGTCTGAATAAATTCTTCGACATTCCTCAGTATGACGGAAGCTGTCGCCTGACCCACCAGAGCCTGCACTATGGTTGGTCCGTCTGCGATATGTCGTGCCATACCAAGGCCCGTTTGTATCGTGTACGCAGCATCCTTGTATTGCCTCCGCGCGATTTGCAGCCGGGTTCGCAGTGAGAGAATACCGGTAAATGTCTTCATCCGGCTGAGAAACTCTATCGGCGGGCTCAGCTTGTCGGCATGCGGCCATTTACAACTCCTGCACCGGGCCGCCCTGCCCAGAAGCTCAAATGTCGTCTCCAACTTCTCAACCACCGCCTCGACATCCTTCACCGGCAACTCATCGACAGACATACTGATCCAATCGGAAATAATATCCATGTCGATCTCTTCGGAAAGTGCCTCAGCAGCCTGAGCATACAGCACGGCGGCATCGTCGTCGGTGAGGTCCCTGGCGAGCGGCAAAAGCCTGTACTTGAATTCAGGCAAATCCGTCGCGCTGGACAGGCTCAGTTGGACACGATCCCATTGTTCTGCTGCCGATGGAGCATCCCTGTCGCCGGGGGGGGGCAGCACCTCTACGTCCGCAGCATTAGGATCGCTCAGCACGTCGTTTGCCCTGTCAATAATATCGACGCTGTTGGGATCGATGATCCGGCCCGGTCGCGCACCGACGGCACACGGACAGACAAGAATCGCTGCGATCAGGTATGTCAGTGTTTGTTTCATGGTATTACCCTTGCAAATAAGTAGGGTGGGATTTACCCCACCACGCCTTTTCGCTCAACCCGCGCCGCATACCTTGTCAACTTCCTGGCTCGTCGTAATCCCGGCGTTTACCAGCCGCATCCCGTCCTGGGCCATAGTCATGTGGCCGCGTTCTCTGAGAATAGTCTCAAGCTGATCCAGATCGGTGCCGGCCAGGATCGCCTTACGCAGGGCGCCGTCGAGTGCGACCATTTCGGCGATCAGAACCCTTCCCTTGTAACCGGTCTGCATGCAACGGTCGCACCCAATGGCGCAAAAGGCCTCGGCGGCGGTGTTTTCTTTGGTCTTGCATTCGGCGCAAAGCCTGCGAACCAGCCGCTGATTAACAACAGCCGATATGCTCGATGTGACCTGGTACGGCTCGACGCCCATCTCCAGCAATCGCAGCAGCGCGCCCGCCGGGCTTCCACTGTGCATCGTACTCATCAGAAGATGCCCCGTCAGCCCCGCCTGCACGGCGATGCGCGCCGTCTCTGCATCCCTTATCTCGCCGATCATCAGAACCTCCGGGTCCTGTCTCAGCAGCGACCGCAACGCAACCGGAAATGTCATGTCGCCGGCCGGTGGAATCTGAACCTGTGTGATGCCCTCAATATGACGCTCTACCGGGTCCTCCAGCGAGACAATGCTCCTGCCCGGAAACGTCCTGACGATGTGCCGAAGAACAGCGCCCAAAGTCGTGCTCTTGCCGCTGCCGGCGGGACCTGTCAACAGCAAAACACCCTGGTTCTGCGCTGCGATTGATTTCAGGGATGCGCCGATATAATCGGAGAATCCAAGCTGTCCCAACTCCGTCAGCGCCGCCTCCTCATAAAAAATGCGAACAACCGCCCGCTGGCCGTGGATCGTCGGAAAGACCGCAAGCCGCTTGTCGCAAACCTTCCGATCACCCGAGGCGTCCTCGCTGCCTGGGATGCGTCCTTCCTGCGGAATATCATTGCGATAGGTCAGGAGCCCACCCAAGACCTTCAGCCTGGCGATAACATTGTCGCTGATAAATCGGGGCAGTTCCTCTATCGTGTTGAGGACCCCGTCAAGGCGGTATTTTATGATAAGGTGGCTGCTTGTCGGCTCAAAATGAATGTCGCTGGCGCCGCAGCGAATCGCATTTGACAAAATCTCATCGACCAGAGCAACCGTATCGGAGGCGTTTTCGTAATCTCTCATAATTCGTTTACCAACAAAGACTTAAGGGTGCAATCCTTCCTGAAAGCCATCTTGTGTACTGTCAGATATGACGCACAACACCCCCGCAACGTTACCCGGCAAAATCCCTTCTTGTGTAAAAAAATTTCACTTTTCTGCAAAAATCGGGTAACATATAACATGGCGTCTGCGTCATATCAGCGGAACTCGAAGGGCGGATGAACGCGTTTATGTCGACAAGTGCAGCTAATATCAGGCTCTGTCTGGATCTGGCTTTTACTCAGTCAGTCGATGAAAGCCGGCGATGGATACTTTCCGCCATGGACAGGCATGGTCCGGGCATGGTGACTATGCTCTGGCGGATACTCGGCAATGAGCACGATGTGTGCGACGCATACCAACAGACGTTCCTGAATCTTGCACATTATCAGCAGGCAGGCAAGGTGCGTCCCAAAAACGTGCAGGCCTATGTCTTTCGCACGGCAGCCAATACGGCGATCTCAATCTTGAGACGAAAGCAAAGACGTCGCCAACATCTTGACACGATGGCTGAAACGAAGCCGCTCCAACAGGATGTCGAGCCCTGCGACGACCTTGACGCAAAACTCCTGCAGGACAAGCTCAGGGCCGCCATTGCAAAGCTCCCGAATTATCTCAGGGATGTCGTCGTACTCCGCGACCTTGCGGAGTTATCGTATGAGCAGGTATCGAATATTTTGGGTATTTCGGCCGCCACCGCGAGGGTGTACCGCAGCAAGGCGATCACGCTTTTGGCTGCGATAATGGCCGCCAGATCGAAGGTGACAGAATGATAAGTTCGCGAATGAAAAAACAGTGCAAGAAACTCAGAGCAAGCCTCGTCAAAAAGACGATCGGTAAACTCAGCAGCACCCTGTGGCTCCAGAATCATATCGCCGCATGTCCGCGCTGCCGGATGCGTATCGCTCGCGTAGCTCGCGTCGATTTTGCCCTGACACTGCTAAAATCACAGCCGCACAGCAGCGACCTGCCGGCCCGAGCCAATATCAGTGCGATCAACGTACTCAAACACAGCCTGCGCGAATCTCCAAAGGCCGACAAACTCAGGCAGATTGAGTCGGCAGGCGCCTGGCGCCAGAAGTGCGGCGCACATATCATTCCGCTGGCAAAGACCGCCGCCTGTCTTGCCGTTATCCTGATCATCAAACTGGGAGTGTTGTCCTCCATGGACAACTTCTGCAAACAGGGCAGCAGCGCCGTCGAACACTACTACGCCAGGCATCTCGGCCAGGAATACGCAGACGAGATATTCTCGGCTTAAAGGACACCAAAGAGATTATAGTCGTATCTGAACGAGATAAAAACGAAACTCCGCAGCTATTCATCCGTGAAATTGACGGTTCAAATCCAACCCAACTTACATTTAACAAAAACAAAAGAAATGAATCCATTGAAAAACAAGATTAAAAAATTTGCGGTCTATAAAAATACACGCCACCAACTCCGAGGGAAAACGGCGAGGATATACAGCTACTATCTGGTGACCGAGAAAAACAGTTCGGGGCCCCCAGATGCCCAAATCCCCCCCCCCAACGAAAAAAATATTTGTCATTCCCGCGAAAGCGGTAATCCAGGCTGCGCATGCTGGATCCCCGCTTTCGCGGGGATCACATCGGGCCTTTCTTTTTTCCGCAACAGATATTAATTAAGCCGCCTAAGGCCCGACTAATTCCCTGGCCAGTCTCACGCAGGCGCTGGCGTTTTCGGCGAAAGCGTCGGCGCCAATTTTATTGGCCCAACGTTGTGTTACCGGCGCTCCGCCTACCATTGTTTTATATCGCTCTTTTAATCCCGCCTTTTTTAATTCTTCCTCAAGTTTCTGCTGGGCCGGCATGGTAGTGGTTAATAGTGAGCTGGTCCCGATGATATCCGCATTGAAATCTTCCGCTTCTTTGATAAAACGATCCGTTGACACATCGCGACCGAGGTCTTTTACTTCAAATCCGCTGGCTTTAAGGAGCGAAACCACAATGGTTTTACCGATATCATGGACATCACCTTGAACCGTACCGATTAAAAATCGACCCTGGACCTGGCGGTCGTTCTCAGGAATAGCGGCGTTAATAATATCGGCGGCGTTTTGCATAGCGTTGGCTGAAAGAATAAGCTCCGGAATAAAACGCATGCCGACATCAAACAGATCGCCTACCTTATTAATTCCGGGAATAAAACCCTGGTTGAGCAATCCCAAGTTTTTTCGCAACATACGCCTTGGCATCCTGTATTTTCATTTTGCGGGTCATCTGCATCCAGGCATTCATCTAATCGACCTGACCATGGGAGAGGATCCTGAAATTTTCCAGGCCGGAGACCAGGGGTTTGAGCTTTTGCTCGAGACGATCCGGTCGGTGAAGCAAAGTACGAATTTACCTGTCATGATATCCGCCGGTGTCCTCCCGGAGACTGTTCTCGATAAACTTTCCGCCGCCGGCGCCGTCTGGTACGCCTGTTACCAGGAAACCCATAATCGCGTATTATATCAAAAATTAAGAACGATGCAGGATTATGATGTTCGGATCAATAGTAAGCGAAGAGCGAAAGAACGAGGATTATTGATTGAGGAAGGATTGATGGTTGGAGTAGGAGAGTCCATGACCGATATCGCCGATTCCATTTTCGTTATGCGCGAGCTTAGAGCGGACCAGGTGAGAGTGATGAGTTTTGTGCCTCAAACGGGAACTCCAATGGAGCATTTTCCTTCCCCCAATCCTTCAAAGGAGTTACTTATCATTGCCTTAATGCGTTTGGTCTTTCCGGAATGTTTGATTCCCGCTTCTCTCGATGTTGGCGAACATGCCGAACTTCACCAAAAGCTGGCGGCCGGCGCCAATGTAGTTACTTCCTTAATACCACCCGGCCAAGATAATTAAAGGCCTTGGTCGCTACGTCATTTTTGCGAAATCGGCTCCTGTTGGTTCCTGGAATACTCGGAGGCCGAATTCTGGTATTATTGCGAGGATGTGATCGAAGATGTCGGCTTGTATTGCTTCGTAGTTGGCCCAGACCTGATCGTTGCTGAATACGTAGATTTCAATTGGCAGTCCCTTGCTCGTTGGGGACAGATGCCGCACGAGAAACGTCATATCCTGGTGAATCTTTGGGTGGTGTCGCAGATAGGCCACCACGTACGCCCGAAACGTGCCGATATTTGTCAGTCGCCGGCCGTTGACCAGTTCGGTATCGTCGATGTTCTCGTCGGCGTTCCATTTGGCAAGCTCTTTCCGCTTGGTCTCGATATACTCGGTGATGTACTGAAATTTTTTGAACTTCTCCAACATGGCCTCATCGCAGAAGCGCACGCTTGTCATATCGAGATTAATCGCCCGCTTGATCCGCCTGCCGCCGGATTCACTCATCCCCCGCCAGTTCTTGAACGAATCGCTTACCAGCGCGTAAGTCGGAATCGTCGCAATCGTCTTGTCCCAGTTTTGCACCTTCACCGTGGTAAGCGAAATGTCGATCACATCGCCGTCGGCGCCGTATTTGGGCATCTCGATCCAGTCGCCGATATGGACCATATTATTCGCGGTAAGCTGAATCCCGCCAACCAGCCCGAGGATCGAGTCCTTAAAGACCAGCATCGAAACCGCCGTCATCGCACCCAGCCCCGCCAACAGTCTCGTCGGGTCCTTCTTCAGGACGATCGCCACAATCACAATCGCCACGGACACATACAAGATGATCTTGACAAGCTGCACAAAGCTCTTGATCGGCATCTTGCGCGCAAACTCGAATGTTCGGTAAATCTCGACCAGCGAATCAAGAAGCCCGTTGACCACCAGCAGGCCAATGGCCGCCATATAAATCCCCGCCGCAGCCTGCAGAAACCCGACAGCACCGCTAAAGCCGGCGAACACAATCGGCGCCGTCAGATAAATCACAACCGCAGGGGCGATATGCGAAAGCCGCGTAAACACCCCCCGCTCGACCAGAATATCATCCCACCTGGTCTTGCTCTTTTTGACGGCACGCCGAATCAATACCAGTAACACCCGTTTGGCAATCCAGTTGGCGACCCACGCGGCAACCAGCACCGCCAGAAGCCACACCAGCCGAACACCAAACGCCGCCGCCGACTCGGGCACACCCACACCGACAAGCCACCCCTCAACCGCCATATTCAGCCCAACAACACTATTAGGATCCATCGCTACTCTCCCACGAAATCCTTCTCTGTTCTCTCCGACGCCCCACTGTCATTCCGAACGAGTGAGGAATCCGCTAAAATCAACATCGCCGAAGGCGATTCAACAACACAATCTAAAATCGACAATATACAATCCGCTTGTGTCCCGGCGCGCCGGGGTACAATCAGTTCCCTTTTACTCTCATCTTCAGCGTATAAATCGAGTCACTCGCTGTGATGAACAGTGTGCGCCTGTCCCTGCCGCCGAATGTTACATTTGCCGTCCACCGCTCGTCGATATCGATCTGCCTGATTTTGGCGCCGGTCTTGTCAAATACCGAGACTCCTTTGCCGGTGAGGTACACATTGCCCTCGTTGTCAATCGTCATCCCATCCGAGCCCAACTCGCAAAACAGCTTCTTGCCCGACAGCGTTCCGTCGGTGTTGATTGTATAGACATAAGTCTTCTTCGCCTTGATGTCGGCGACATAAAGCTTTCTGCCGTCCGGCGTGCCGATAATTCCGTTGGGCTGCTTCAAATCATCCGCCACCCGAACAAGCTTCTTGCGGTCCGCCGACAGATAATAGACGCACTGTCCGTCCTGCTCCATGGGCCCGCGTTTCCAGTAATTCCTCTTATAGAACGGGTCCGTAAAATAAATCCCGCCACCGTTCGGCCTGATCCAGAGATCGTTAGGCGCGTTCAAGAGCTTGCCCTTGTAATCCTTCACCAGGACCTTGTGCCCCCCCTTCATATCGATCAGCCAAAGCTCATTTTTCTCATCGGCACAGGCTAACAGATTGCCCTTCTTATCGAAATACAATCCGTTCGATCGCCCGCAGGGCTGCATAAACGTCGACAGCTTGCCATCGACCGACCACTTCATAATCCGGTCGTTCGGCTGGTCGGTAAAGTACACATTGCCTTTGGCGTCCGCGGCGGGCCCCTCTGTAAACTTGAAATCATCGGCAGCTAATTTCACCTCCGCCCCGGCCGCAACAATATCGCCGCCGGCTTTTTGCTCGGCCGCCGCGCATCCACCGGCAAGACCCGTAAGACAAAACGCCGCAATCAAGAACATCGACCCTGGCTTATTCATATCAAACTCCTGCCTTTCTACTCATTACTAACTATTAACCTAATGAATCACCCTGACTTTCCACCAGAGTATATACCAGCACCAGCCGTCGTGCAAGGGCGTATCTGTAAGAGAGAGCCATATTGTTGTAGACGGGAGGACACGTGTGAGTATAAAAGAACGAAAAAAGCAGCGCAGGGACATGGGAAGATACGAAGACCGGTCCGAGAGGCAATCAATGGCGGCCAGGCCTAATTTTTACAAGCAGATTCGTCGCCGTGAGCAGTTGTTCCAGCATTTGCTCGCCGGCGGTCGAAAGGCGCGGCAGCGGGCGGCAAGTTACTGCCGTATCAAGGGCCTCCGCTACCATGACGCCGAAGAAATTGCCCTGACCCTGTGGATCTGACGCCATCCGCCGGTGCGCCGCAAGTGTGCAAGGGTCATCGAACGCTTGAGCTTTCTTGATTGTTCCGTTATACTATTGACAAGCCGCCGCTGTCGTACATTGAGCGGCCGGGCGTGGCTTGACTTACACGATATGTTGGTGTTCTACGGATTGGAGTACGCGATGACGAGAAAGTCTCAGTATTCATTTCATGGGTTCCTTATGGGTATCTGGTTTGTTTTCTATGTATCTTCGTTGATTGCGGCTGCGGCGCCCAGCGCCGAATCGCAGGCTGCCGACATCCTTGAGGCGGCGGGTGTAAAAGGGGGCCTGGTGGTTCATGTCGGTTGCGGCGACGGGAGACTGACCGGGGCTCTGCGGGCAAATGACAGTTTTATGGTGCAGGGTCTTACCGCCGATGCGGGCGCCGTCGACAAGGCTCGTGCGTATCTTCAATCGGAGGGTGTTTACGGAGCGGTTACGGTCGACCGCATCGACGGCGGGAGTCTGCCCTATATCGACAACCTTGTCAACCTTGTTGTGTCGGAGGACCTGGGCGCGGTTTCCATGAGGGAAGTAATGCGTGTGCTTTGCCCCGGCGGGGTGGCGTATATCAAGCAGGGCAGCAAATGGGCCAGGGCGGTCAAGCTGCGCCCGAAGGAGATCGACGAGTGGACCCATTACCTGCACGATTCATCCAACAACGCCGTCGCTCACGATACGGTGATCGGTCCGCCGCGGCGCATGCAGTGGGTGGGCAGTCCGAGACAATCGCGTCATCACGACCGCATGTCGAGTGTAAGCGCCGCGGTATCGGCGGGCGGGCGTGTGTTCTATATCATGGACGAGGCGACACCGATATCGATACTCATTGCGCCGCAGTGGTCGCTGATCGCGCGCGACGCTTTTAACGGTACGGTGCTGTGGAAGCGCCCGATCAAGAATTGGCATCCGCATCTGTGGCCGCTCAAGAGCGGACCCGCCCAGTTGCCGCGGCGATTAGTGGCGGTGGGCGATCGTGTGTATGTAACGCTTGATTACGCAGGTCCGATGCAGGCGATTGATGCGGCAACTGGAAAGACGGTGCGGACATACGGTGAGACAGCGGGCGCCGAGGAGATTATCTTTTGCGACGGCGTGCTGTTTGCGCCGGTCAACAGAAAGGGCGCTCAACCGATTGACTCTGGCAAGATCACCAGGGCTTACGGGGCAAAATCCTGGGATGAATTGCCCAGAGAACTTGTGGCAATCCAGGCCGACAGCGGCCGGGTGCTGTGGAACAATGAGCATACTGTCCTGCCGGGGACGTTAGCGGCGGATGAGGCCTCGGTGTACTTCCATAACGGGCGAAGCGTTGTGTGTCTGGACCGCAACACCGGCGAAGATCGCTGGCGATCGAAGGAAATCGCCCGGAGCGAGGTTATCCGCTCCTTCTATCTGCCGACCCTGGTGGTGTACGACGACGTGGTGCTCTTTTCCGGCGGCGAAACCGCCGGCGCCCAGACCGGGTCATGGTACATGAAAGGCAAAGATACCATGACGGCGCTGTCGACGAAGACAGGCAAGCTGCTGTGGACGGCGTATCATCCGCCTTCGGGGTATCGCTCGCCGGAGGATCTGCTTGTGGTTGACGGATTAGTGTGGACCGGCGAGACGACCAGCGGCAGAGCGAGCGGCGCTTTTACCGGGCGCGACCCGCACACAGGCCGGATCAAGCGGCAGTTCGGGCCGGATGTGGACATATACTGGTTTCATCACAGATGCTACCGGGGCAAGGCGACGGACAATTACCTGCTCATGTCGCGGGCGGGCACGGAGTTCGTGGATGTTCGCAACGAGCAGTGGATTGTTAATCACTGGGTTCGAGGCACGTGCCTGTACGGGATAATGCCCGCCAACGGCATGCTCTACAATCCGCCTAATCCATGCGCCTGCTACCTCGAAAGCAAAGTGGACGGCTTTAACGCGCTGGCGCCGGCCTCAAAAGGGCCGCGCATAGACGAAAAGCTCGCAAAGGCGCCTCGCCTGCAAAAAGGCCCTGCATGGAATGACATAGAACCGCTTAAGAAAACGTCCGACGACTGGCCGACATACCGCCACGACGGGGCGCGCAGCGGTTCGGGCAGTGCGGTTTCGACGATATTGAAGAAGGCGTGGCGCACCGATATCGGCGGCAAGCTGACAAGCCCGGTGATTGCAGGCGGTATGGTGTTTGTCGCATCTGTCGATTCGCACATAGTGGCCGCGATTGACGCGGCCTCGGGCAGGCGCCTGTGGCGGTATACCACGGGCGGCCGCGTGGATTCGGCGCCGACGATCTGGAAGGGACGGGTGCTGTTTGGCTGCCGGGACGGGTGGGTATATTGCCTGCGGGCTTCGGACGGCAAATTGGCGTGGCGTTTTCGGGCTGCGCCGATGGAGCAGCGTTTGACGGCGTTTGAGCAGGTCGAATCGGTCTGGCCGGTTCAC
>JAGHBX010000445.1 GCA_021160785.1 Planctomycetota bacterium
ACGCCGAACACAAACTCGGCGAGACGCCGATTCCGGGCGGGATGCTCAAGGTGTACAGAAATGTCGACGACGAGCGGCATCTTGCCTATACCGGCCAATCGTCGTTTAAGTACATCCCGGTGGACGAGGATGTGGAGTTGAATCTGGGGTCGGTTAGCGATGTGGTAGTCGAGCCGAAGCTGATGGACTACAAGACGCAAAACTACAAGCTCGACCGTCGGCGCAACATTTCCGGCTGGGACGAGATTCGCACGTTCAAGATCGAGGTCCGCAATACGCGGGACATCCCGGTCAAGCTCGAAATCAAGCGTAACTTTAAGACCTCTTATTGGGACCTGGATAATTCCGGCGATTGCGGCAAGTACGAAAAGGACGACCTCGACACGGTCAAGTACACGATATTGCTCGATCCGCATACGAAAAAGCAATTTCAATATGTATTGAGGACTTATCACGGCGCGAGAGAAGAGGACTGGCGAAAATGAAAAATCTCGTTTTGCTGACATTTGCAGTATCAATTTTATCGACGACGCATGCAAAGGTTGATTTGTCGACGCTTCCGGAGCGTGAGAGCACGCAGCTTACAATTTATAACTCCGCGGACTTGACACTCGTTCGTGAGAGCAGACCGCTTACGCTTAAAGAAGGCGGTAACAAACTACAGTTTTCCTGGGCGAATACGCTGATCGATCCTACGAGTCTTGAGATGCTGCCGAAGGCGTACGCTGACAAGATTGATATTGCGGAATTGACGTATCCTGCGCGGGTGAAGAATATCGGGCTGTGGAAGATCGACAGCAAGATCAGCGGCAAAGTGCCCGTCGAGATAAGCTATTTCACCAGCGGGCTTTCGTGGCGGGCGTTTTATATGGGGACGCTTACCGCCGACGAAAAGACGATGCGTCTGCAGGGCTATGTGCGGGTGACCAACAACAGCGGCGAAGATTATGGAAACGCCCAGACGCGTCTTATCGTCGGCAAGGTCCACATACTCGATGAGATTGCACAGCTTGCCCGGCGACAGTATCCGTATGACAGGCCCGGAGTTGAGTTGAGCAAGCTAAGAATATACGCGGGCGAGATGCAGGACGCGAAAAAAGATGTATTGCTCATGGACGGCCTTGGGATGATGGGGGGTATGGGCGGATACGGCGGAGGCATGAGGCGCAAAGAGGTGAAGAAAGAAGGCCTGAGCGAGTATTTTCTCTATACGATTGAAGGCGCCGAGACAATTGCCACCGGCTGGTCGAAGCGTCTGCCGAGCTTCGATGTCGATGAGGTCAAGGTCATAAACCTGTACAAATACGAGGAGGAACGTTACGGGCGAAATGTGGTGCGTTTTTTGAGCTTTAAGAATGATGAGGAACACAAACTTGGCGAGACGCCGATTCCGGGCGGGCTGCTTAAGGTCTACCGGAACATCGACGACGAGAAGCATCTTGCCTATACGGGGCAGTCGTCGTTTAAGTATATTCCGGTGGACGAAGATGTAGAGTTGAATCTCGGCGGCGTTTCCGATGTGGTAGTCGAGCCGAAGCTGATGGACTATGAGACGGAAAACTATCGCTTCAATTCCAAGGGCAATGTCGACGGCTGGGATGAGGTTCGCACGTTCAGGATCGAGGTTCGCAATACGCGGGACATCGCCGTCAAGCTCGAAATCAAGCGAAACTTTCCGACCTCATACTGGGATCTGGAAAATTCCGGCGATTTCGGCGACTACGAAAAGGACGACCTCGACACGGTCAAATATACACATCTGCTCGATCCACACACCAAAAAGCAATTCCAATATGTGCTGCGGACGTATCAAGGCGCGCGGCAGGAAGATTGGCAACGATGACACTGATGGCGGACCAGCGTAACCGACAACACGAATACGGTGTTGTTCCGTAACCAACCATCCCTTCCGGCTGCGCCGAAAAGGCTGCCACCGAACACAGTGAGGTGGATGGTTTAACCCCAGCGTTCCCATCCACCGAAAAATATCATCCTGATGGCGCATTATTTTAGTGGGATTGGTATTAGATTTTGTTTAGATATCGTCTACTGTCCAATCGGAACATCACTGCACTCCTGACAACATATCCCCGGAACCCATTTCAATGGGCCTGAACTATCCCTTATAGGGCAGTTCATATCCCTTGCGATACGACCGACGCACCAGTGCATTGGCGTCTGTGCTGTTGGTGATCTCCACCTTCTTCGGATCGAATCTGAGATCGGCGACTCCGGTCCGGTAGCCAATATTGGCCAGGTTGCAGAGATCCGAGGAGACCGCGCCTCTCTCGATCGGGGCATTCAGCAGGGACGGATCGTTGGCCCGCACAGCCGTCAGGAAATTCTGCACAATGCTCTCAACCGGTTGCGGCGATGTGACCTTGTAAGGATCGCCTCCGTTGGGATAGACAATAACGCCCTGGCGACCGAATTCCATGCGGCCCTTGGTTCCGTAGGAGACGTTGCCGTTGTCATGGCCTTCCAGCTTATAGTTGGTGTAGAGGCGCTGTTCAAAGATGATCTGGCCGTCGTCGTAATCGAAGATAGCCATGAGCGTATCCGGGGTCTCGTGGTCGTCGTCATAGTAGAACATGCCGCCCGTGGCCACCACACGTTTCGGATACCGATCGCCCATGGCCCAGACCGAGACATCGATCTGATGGATGCCGTCGTTGACCACGTCTCCGCCCCCATAGTCCCAGAACCAGTGCCACTGATAGTGCCAGCGGTTGTGCGTAAACGGGACCTTAGGCGCCGGTCCCAGCCACATGTCATAGTCAACACCTGCCGGCGGGGCCTCGGGTTTTGCCTTACCGATTTTTCCGCGAAGCTGGTGGTTGATCGCCTTGTGTACGTACACCTTACCGATCACGCCTTGGCGCATTAGCTTCATGGCCTCGATGTGATCGCCTTTGCTGCGGCGCTGCGTCCCGTGTTGGACGCATTTGTTATACTGCCGGGCGGCTTTCTTCAGCAGGCTGGCTTCATAAATGTTGTGGCTGCACGGTTTTTCGACGTAGACATGCTTGCCCGCCATGAGGGCCGCCAGGGCAATCGGGGTATGCCAGTGGTCGGGTGTGGCAATACTGACCGAGTCAATGGACTTGTTCTCGAGCAATTTGCGGAAGTCCGTGTACCGCTTGACATTCGGCGCCGCGTTTTCCGCTGCTTTTTTGAGGTTCTTCGGATCGACATCGCATACCGCTACAACCTGGCAACCTTTGCTATTCTGGAAGTTTCGAACGTGCCCCCCACCCTGTCCGCCGGTTCCGATCACGGCATGGCTGATCGTCTCATTGGCAGACATTTGTCCCAATGCCCTTGACATTATAAACGGTGCAATGGCCATACCGGCCCCCGTGGTTCTAACAAACGTACGTCGCGTCATATCAGACATGATTTTTTCCTTTTCATTATTGAATGTTCAAATCGCAGCAAATCCTCGGAAATTCCACAACCGCGTTCGCCAGAAAGAAATGGGTGTTTCTTAACGAGCATACTATCCGGCGTTATTTCTTTTTGCCGAAGAAGCCCGACTTTTTTGTTTCCATTTTTGGAGCGTAGATTTTGATGTTGTCGATTTTGCCCGAGTCGTCGAAAGTTCCAAAGCCTATATAGCCTGCGCCGAAGGTTTTGTCTTTTGCGATCATGATGGGTTCGGTCATATCGTCGAAGAAGACTTTGATAGTGCCGTCGGCAAGTTTGCGCTCGAGTCGCACCTTCCGCCAGACGCCTTTTCCCCAGTCGATGCCCTTAGTGGTCTTGTCGGCGATTGCCGTGCGGGGCTTGTCGTTTACGATGAAGATATTGTGGGCGTGGGGATCGGCGGCGGTGGCGATATGCGTGTAGTAGAAGTGGCTTGGGTCCTGGAAATTGTAGAACAGGCACATATCGCGGTGGCCGTACTCCTTGCCCGTCTGCTGCATGTCCACTTCGAGAATGAAGTCGCCGAAGATACGGTCGGAGATGAGACCTATGACTGCGGGCGAACGCACTTTGGGCTTGTAGCCGCCCGGGCCCAGGAATTGCAGCGACCCGCCGCCGTTGCCCTTGTCGCTCAAGAGCCACTTGTCCGGATTGGTGAATTCAAAATCCTCGATCGACGCCGGGTCGTTGAAATCCTGCGAGTAGACAAGGTCATAGCCGGGCTTTGTGTAATCGCTGAATTCGGCCTCAACCTGTTCGGCGACCCGCGGGCCATCGTAGATCACCATGCGATGTTTGAAGCATGCGCTTTGGCCGGGTTCGAGCGTGAAGTTGAGATTGCTTGCGCCTTTTACTTTGTGGCTTCTCTCAAAGGCGCCCTGGCCTAACGGATTTGCCGTGAAGCAGCCGTAACCTCTTGCGTGCCAGAAGGTGGGGTAGTTTACGCTGTCGGGGTGGTTGAGTATCGCCACGCCGTGTGTCTTGCCGTCGGTCTGGCCTTGCAGACGCATCCATCTGGCGCGTCTGCCCCAGACATTTTTTTCGGTCTCTTTGCCTTCGGAGCTGAGGTATCTGCCCTTGCCGCCCTTTTCTTCCTTGAGCCACGGCGCCACACGAATGGCCATCATGCCTTCTTTCGTATCAGTGAAAACGACCCTTTTGTCGAGAGCTTTGAGGGTGATGGTAAAGTCGATGGCGTATTGGTCCTTACTCTCGGCGATGAAAACCATTTGCCGTGTCTCCTCGAGCATGGGTTTTCCATCACTGCCCACCCACTGGGCGATAGTCGAGAGCGTTCCCGATCCGAGGCCGGATTTCATCTCGGTAACTTTCTTATGCTCGATCTTCGGCAGAGGTTTAGTGCTGTTACCCCAGAAATTGTCCTCGTTGATATCTACTGTGAAATAGACGCCCATGTGATGGGGGTGATCCTGGGATTCTCCGGGGACATTTATCAGCGGATAGCCGCGGGTTACCATTACTCCGGACGGCGAATAGACGGGAAAGAGAATGGGCTTTGCCAGAATGCGACCCCTGGCAACCATGGGCTTTGCCGGGTCGATTGCATGGACGTAGCTGGTGAAGAGCTTGCCGGCGACTAAGACGTCGATCCTGTTGGCGTGTTCGACGAATTCCACTTTCGGCGCAGCGGCGCCCGAGACGGCGGCGAACAGTGTCAACACAAGCATACTAAAGATGACAGATTTCTTTTTGGTCATTTTGACCCTCCTTAATTAAAGTTAGTTTTTCACGACAGCATCTATTATATACGAAGTGCGGATTCTTTTCAAGCCCTGATCGGGCGCAAAAAAACCGGCTCAGACCGCTGTCAGGCCGTGTGCGACGACTTCGAGTCTTCGTTTTGCTTCGTTATAGACGTCGCGGTACAACGGACCGGCATCGGCGGCTTTGAGATTCTCGGCGAGATGGGCGGGATTTACGGTTCCGACGATCACAGTGTGCACGTCCGGATGCGATAGTGTGAATCTCAAAAGAAATTCCGTAGGACTCTCACCGAAATCTCGCAGTTGGTCCAGCTCGGCCTTGTGCCACGGCAGCCAGCGTTCTCTCAGGCCGCGGTAGGAAATGCCGGGTTCGCCCTGGGCGACTCCTCCCCGGATGATGGTGCCGATGTCTCGTTGCGCGATCCTGGTAATCGAATCGGCATGCTCAGTCTGCATCGCCGAGTACGGGACCTGGAAGACATCGAAGAAATCCCATTCCAGGAACGTCTCGATAAAGGGTAATGTGGTGGAGATACCGAGCCAGCGGGCCTTGCCCTGCGACCTTACGCGGTCCATAACATCGAGCAGGTTGTTTCGCTCGACATCTTCGACCGTGGGATTGTGCAGTTGCCAGATATCGACACGGTCGGTTTTGAGTCTCTTGAGGCTCGTTTCGATGTTATTCATGAGATTCGCCCTGGTCCAGACGTGAGGTGTTTCGTCTCGGGAGCCCTTATAAACGACGGTGCACCCGCACTTGGTCGCAAGATAGTATTCATCTCTTCGGTGGGCAATAAATTCACCGATGTACTCTTCACTCAGTCCGTAATCATACGATGTATCGATGAAATTGATACCGCCGTCAAGGACGGCATTGAGGATTGTCTCGGCCTGGCGATTGGTGATCAAGCGTCCGTCCCAGATGCGCCTGCCGCGCAGCTCCATCGCGCCGTAACCCAGCCTTGCTGCTTTCAGACCTGTTCGTCCGAGAGTTTTTGTCTGCATTTTTATCCTCCCGTTCTTTCGAGTTCAAACATACCGGCCATGCTCATCGCGCCAAAGCCGTACGAGTCGATTCGTATTGTTACGCTCTTGCGGCAGCTTGGGGCACAAGCAGATATTTTTCAAACCAGCATCCGGCTAATTCGGCGACCCGCTCGAGCATTCCGGGCAGTTCGAACAGATGGCCGGCGCCCGAGACGAGAACCATTCTCTTGGGGCCCTTGAGCCGATCCAGAGCCTGACGATTCAAGTCCATTATAGCCGAATCGTTACCGCCGACGACAAGCAGTGTGGGCGACTGGACCCGGTCAAGTGCGCTCTGGGCCAGATCGGGACGTCCGCCTCTTGAAACGACAGCGCTGACCATGTCGCCCAGTTCGGCGGCGGCAACCACAGCGGCGGCAGCGCCTGTGCTGGCGCCAAAGTAGCCTATGGCCATATCCTTTGTTTCATCCATCTGACGCAGCCACCAGGTCGCGGTAACAACCCTTTTGGCAAGCATCTTGATGTCGAAACGCAGGTTATGCGTAATCATGTCGACAGCCTCCTCTTCCGGCGTGAGGAGATCGATCAGAATGGTCGCCAGATGTCTTTGCTGGAGCGTTTCGGCAACGCGGCGATTTCGCGGACTGAACCGGCTGCTTCCGCTTCCATGAGCAAAAAGAACAATCGCACAAGCGCCGGTAGGTATAGCCAGATCCGCCCCTATACCGATGTGTTCGGCAATTGGAATTTGAACGCCTCTTTGGACTTTTTCAATATGGCTCATTTCCTGCATTGCCAACCTCCTTATTCAAAATCAACTCCGAATTTTTTTTGCAGGCACCTTCGCTTCTGCTATCATTCATACGACGGTTGACTTTTTTCGGTGCGCCGAATATAAAGGCGATGTGGAAGGGTCCGTTAAAATCCCGTTTACGGGATCGCCTGACCACGGCAAGACGCCGGCCGTGACGAAAATATTGAGCCGACACGGTATACTGAACCTGCTGGAATTACCTTGAAATGGAGATGGAAGTTTTGTATTATGGGGCTTGAATTCTACAATAGTGTCTCAGAAAGAGTGTCGAGGCTCAGTGAGTTTTGCAAAATGTATGCCAAATCGCAATTTTGCATGAAGATTTTTTAAGATAAGGAGGCAATTCGATGAAGCGACGGGAATTTCTCAAGATGACGGCTGTGGGGACGGCCGGGTTGTTGACGGGTGGAAGATTTAACATCTGTCGGTGTGGCTCGGCTTCGGCGGTGACGCGCCTCGATCATTATGTGCCTGTCGACAAGAAGCTCAGCGACGCCTGGCTGAAGGGGCTGTCTGCAAAAGGCGGTCGGACGGTGTACGGCAAGGGTGATCTGGACACAATCGGGATGCCCTGCGGCGGAATCTGCTCGGGACAACTCTATATCACCGGCGAGGGCAGATTAGCCTACTGGGACATCTTCAACCAGGGGACGTTTACCGGTTACGGCCGGGACAATTATAAGTTGGGGCGAATACCGGCAAGGCCGGTCGATCAGGGTTTTGCCATCCGCGTGAAAACCGGCGGAGGCGATATCGTACGCCCGCTGGACCGCAAGGGTTTTTCCGATGTGCGGTTCTGCGGCGAGTATCCGATCGCATGGGTGGATTACGCTTCGGACGACTTGCCGGTCAAGGTGAAGCTGGAGGCCTTTTCGCCGTTTATTCCGCTAAATGCCGCCGATTCCGCCCTGCCGGCGACAATCATGCAGTTTACGGTTAAGAATGTTTCGCGCACCAACACAGAGGCAACGTTGGCCGGCTGGCTGCAAAATGCCGTCTGTATGCATACCGGCGCGAATTTCAACGCCGAGATATTCAACAGCTTCTCCAAACGCGCCAAAATGCAGATGGTTTACTCGCAGGCCGAATCGGTCAAGAGCGCCCGGGGAAAGCGACCTAAGATCGTCTTTGCAGATTTCGAGGGCGGCGACTACGGCGACTGGAAGGTCGAAGGTGAGGCTTTCGGCAAAGGACCGGTCGGCGGCACGCTCGAAAGCCAGCAGGAAGCCAGCGGCTTTATCGGCAAGGGCCTGGTCAACACGTTCCTTGGCGGCGACGACAAGATGCATGGCAAGCTGACATCGCCGAAGTTTAAGATCCAGCGGAGGTTCATCAACTTTCTTATCGGCGGCGGCAATCATAAGGACAAGACGTGTATCAACCTCATTGCCGACGGCAAAGTTGTCCATACGGCGGTGGGCGGGAATAATGAGAAACTCCAGTGGAGCAACTGGAATGTGCGCCAACTGGAAGGCAAGCAAGCCCACATAGAAATCGTCGATGCCGAAAGCGGCGCGTGGGGACATATCAATATCGATCAGATCGAATTCAGCGATCAGCCCAGGGCCGGCGTCGGCGGCAAACTCGCCGAGCAGCATGATTTCGGGACGATGGGGCTTGCAGTTCTGGATACCGACAACGTGGTAAGCAGCCTGTCGCTGCCGGCTGCTGAAACCGCCAAAGGAATGTTCGAGGCGGACGGGCTGTCGACAGATGGAGAGCCGAGAAAATCTACGGGTGAGCTTTTGCGCGGGGCAATCGGCGCCAAGATGGCGCTAAAGCCCGGCCAGGAGAAACAGGTAACATTTGTGCTGAGCTGGCATTTTCCTAATCGGAAAACCAGAAACCAGGCAAGCGGCAACCACTATGCAACCAGATTCGGCGATGCCGGCGAAGTGGCCGGTTACATCGCAGACAACTTCGACAGGCTGAGCACCCAGACGCGACTTTGGCACGACACGTACTACAACTCGACGCTGCCGCACTGGCTGCTTGACCGGCTGCATTCGACGGCATCGACGTTAGCGACAGAAACCTGCCAATGGTGGGCAAACGGCAGGTTCTGGGCGTGGGAAGGCGTGGGCTGTTGTCATGGCACATGCTCTCACGTGTGGAACTACGAACACTCGTTAGCCAGGCTCTTCCCCTCGTTAGAGCGGTCGGTTCGCCGGATGCAGGACTATGAACCGACAGCGGGGTTTGACGAGGCGACGGGTATGATACGGTTCCGCGGTGAAGGCTGGGGCAACTGGGCCGCCGACGGGCAGGCCGGCACGATCTTAAAGGCCTACCGCGAGCATCAGATGTCCGTCGACGATGCGTTTCTAAAACGCAACTGGCCCAGGATTCGCAAGTCGCTGGAATTCCTTATCAAGGAGGACGGCAATGCGGACGGTATACTCGAAGGCAGGCAGCACAACACATTCGATATCGATTTTTACGGCGCCAATCCCATGATCGGCTCGCTCTATTTAGGGGCATTGCGGGCCGCCGAGGAGATGGCGGGCGAAGTCGGCGATAAGGACTTCGCCGCAAGATGCCGCAGGATATTCGAAACGGGCCTGAAGTACACCGAGAAGAATCTTTTCAACGGCGAGTATTTCATCCAGACCGTCGATCACAAGAAGCACCCGGACGCTCAGTACGGCGACGGCTGCCTGTCGGACCAGGTCTTCGGGCAGGGCTGGGCGTTTCAGACGGGATTGGGCTATGTGTATCCGGAGAAGATGACCAGATCGGCGCTGAAGGCGATATGGAAGTACAACTGGGCGCCGGATATAGGACCGCAAAACGCCGTCCACAAGCCGGAACGCTGGTTTGCTCGACCGGGCGAGGCCGGGCTGTTTACGTGCACATGGCCAAAGAGCAAACACATGGGAACAAAGAGCGTGCGGTACCGCGACGAGGTCTGGACGGGCATCGAGTATCAGGTCGCCGGTCACATGGCGTGGGAAGGGATGGTTACCGAAGCGCTTGCGATTTGCAGAGGCATTCACGAGCGGTATCATCCGTCGAAACACAATCCATTCAATGAGATCGAGTGCGGAGACCACTATGCCCGCGGCATGGCAAGCTGGGGCGTGCTGTTGGGGCTGTGCGGCTATGTGTATCACGGGCCCAAGGGTTATTTCGGATTTGCACCGCGAATCACACCGGCCGATTTCAAGGCGGTCTTTACGGCGGCACAGGGCTGGGGAACGATTGCACAGAAGCGAACAGGCCGGACGCAAACCAACACTATTGACCTCCGGTGGGGCAAGCTCCAGATCAGGGCGCTGATTTTGGAACTGCCACAGGGAGCAGCGATGAAAACCGCAACGGTTGCCGTCGCAGGCAAGGATATCTCCGTCGTCTCAGAGCAGCAGGAAAACAGAGTCGTCATTGCACTCAGCGAGAAAGTCGCAATAAAGGCCGGAGAAAGCATGGAGATAACTATGAGTTGAAGTTTTCGCAAAGGTTTTGACCACGCAGGCGGAATCGGGTATAATTGCCCCGTCTTGTGAGGACTTATACGGATTTTGAAAAAATCGTATGACTGATATGATAGTGGACAATCTGATACCTGCGGTGTTGCTCGGTCCGCAGGAAGTACTGGTTATTGTTGTGGTAACGGTCATCGTAATGATTATTGTCTTGCGAGGTCGCGGCCGGGGAAAATAGTGTCTCAACTTCGACACTTGTGCCGGAGTTATCTTTTCGGGGCGAAAATCGGGCGTTTTTTCAGGCCGCATTCTTCCAAACTACTTGACACCGGGGCTGGTTTCGACTATACTATGCTGTGTTGCGAGTGCAGATGAGCGGTTTCGCTGTTGCACCATCCGCGGTAAGGTGCATAACGGCACGTCGCAGCAGGGAGACTGGCCCACAATCAGATTTCGGATAAATCGCCCGTCTCCTTTTTTTCTGCGCGCATTTCAACCTCATTCAAGCTTTTGGTGGGTTAAACCCCGCCTACCGCCACAATCCTTTCGTACATCCCAAGCAGCGCACGCTTAAAAACGTGTTGGATTCTGCCGGCGATTCGATTATCATGTTGAGTTGAAACGGTGGGGCAAGCCCCACCCTGCTGAAAATCATATGATGTGAGGTTTATTGATGGCCGAGAAAAAAACGATTCATCTATTGTGCAACGCTCATCTTGATCCGGTTTGGCTTTGGGAGTGGCAGGAAGGCGCCGCCGAAGCGATATCGACATTTCGTACGGCGGCGGAGCTTTGCGAGAGCAATGATGCGTTTGTGTTCAACCATAACGAAGTTACGCTTTATAAATGGGTGCAGGAATACGAGCCTGCGCTTTTTGAGCGGATACAGAGGCTCGTCAGGGCCGGCAAATGGAACATCATGGGCGGATGGTGCGTGCAGCCGGACTGCAATATGCCGAGCGGCGAGTCGTTTGTGCGGCAAATACTCTTGGGCAAGAGTTGGTTTAAGGAGCATTTCGGCGTTGATGTGACGACAGCGATCAACTTCGATCCGTTCGGCCATACCCAGGGGCTGGTTCAGATATTAGCAAAGTCCGGCTTTGATTCGTATCTGTTCGGCAGGCCCGATCAGGATGACTGTCCGCTGCCTGCCGATGAATTCGTGTGGATAGGTTTCGACGGCTCGGAAGTGATGGCGACGCGGTTTTGCGGCTGGTACAATTCCAGCCTTGGCAAGGCAAGGGAGAAGATCGAGAAATGGATAAAGGATTTCGGCGATAAGGAGCATTGCCTGATCCTGTGGGGCGTGGGCAATCACGGCGGCGGACCTTCGAAGAAGGATCTGAGAGATATCAACCGCCTTATAGCCGCGCATA
The DNA here is from genome assembly GCA_021160785.1 of Planctomycetota bacterium. Classification (GTDB taxonomy): domain Bacteria; phylum Planctomycetota; class Phycisphaerae; order Sedimentisphaerales; family Anaerohalosphaeraceae; genus B28-G16. The sequence continues at coordinate 11,750 of JAGHBX010000445.1, forward strand.
AAGAGCATACTATAGCCCACTCGACACCGCAGGCATTCTTCAAGGAACTCAAGAAAACGAAAGATCAACTGCCCCGACACAAGAAGGACATTAATCCGTGGGCGATCGGTTGTTACACATCTCAGATTCGCATTAAGCAGAAACAGCGGCTGCTGGAAAATGAGATTTACTCGACGGAGAAGATGTGCACCGCCGCGTCGGTCGCCAAACTGATGAAATACCCCAAAGACCAAATCCGCGAAGCGTTGCAGGATTTGATGGTGGGCCAGTTCCATGATATTCTGCCCGGTTCGTCGATTCAGCCGGTCGAAGAGGCGTCGTTGCGGATGCTGGATCACGGCCTGGAGATCATCTCGCGCATCAAGGCGCGCGCGTTCTTTGCCCTGAGCAGCGGCCAGCCTAAGGCAACGGCCAAACAGATTCCGATTATGGTGTACAACCCGCACCCTTATCGCGTCAGGCAGCTTGTCGAATGTGAGTTCAACCTGCCGGATTTCGGCGGACTCGACGATTATACGACTGTGAATATTCGTTACAAGGGCAAGGAACTGCCCTGCCAGGTCGAGCAGGAACTGAGCAATGTGCCCCTGGACTGGCGAAAGCGGGTGGTGTTCGCCGCCGAACTCGAGCCGGGCCGGATGAACCGCTTCGACTGCACCATCGAGCCGCTTGACAAGAAACCCGCACCCAAGCTGAAGGCGCAAAACGCCAAGATCACTTTCAGGAACAAAGACCTTCGAATCGTCATCAACACACGGACCGGCCTCGTCGACCGGTATCGCATCAAGGGTGTTGATTTCGTGAGCGAGCCGGCATTTCAACCGCTAATCATCGAGGATGACTCCGATTCGTGGGGCATCCTGGGCAAGAGCCGCCGGCGGGTGGCGGGCAGATTCCGGCTGATGCCCAAGGCCGCGGGCAGCCGTTTCAGCGGATTGGGCGATTGCGTCATCGATTCGGTTCGAATCATAGAAGACGGTCCCGTGCGAAGCGTCGTCGAGGCTGTTTTTTCCTGCGGCGATTCGTTTATTTGTCAGCGTTACAAGCTGCCGAAATCGGGCACGGAGATTGAAGTGGAAACGCGCGTGCACTGGAACGAGAAAGATCGAATGCTCAAACTGTCGGTTCCGCTTGCAGGCGCCCGACACCGTTACCTCGGCCAGACAGCATACGGCGTGGCGCAGTTGCCGGATGACGGTACCGAGGCCGTAGCCCAGAAATGGGTCGGCGTCGTCAACCGGGACAAAAACACAATGCTTACGTGTATCAACGACGGCACGTACGGATCTGACTTCCGCGCCGGCGAATTGAGGCTTACACTGCTTCGATCGCCGGCTTACTCGTGTCATTCGATAGAAAAGGAAGGGCGGATTATCATGGCATCGGACCGCTACACGCCGCGGATCGATCAGGGGGAGAGGCTGTTTCGGTTCTGGTTCAACGGCGGCGCGACCGCCGAGCGGCGAAAACATATTGATCGCGAGGCCCTGGCCAAAAACGAAACGCCTTTTGCACTATCGTTCTTCCCCCCGGGAGCGGGCAAAAAGCCTAAACCCGTTGCAGTCCTGACCGACGACGTGGTTGTTATCACCGCAATCAAGAAAGCTGAAAAAGGCAACGACATAATCATCCGCCTTTTCGAGCCGACCGGCAGGAAGCGCACAACAGTCCTCGTGCTTCCATTGCTTTCGAAGAAGTTGAAGATTGAGTTGGGAGGTTTTGAGATAAAGACACTCAGGGTCAGGCCGTCAAACGGCAAAATCACCGAAGTCAACCTGCTGGAAAAGGCTGTTAAGAGACCGGTAAAATAAAATAGGAAACGAGCATCCATATTGCGGCGCCGGCGGCGAGGACGGTTACCACGGCATTGAACAGTTTCTGCGGTATGTGCCTGACCAGCAGTATGCCGCAGACGGCGCCGATGAAAACCAGCGGAAAAAGGCAGCCGTCGAGTTTGAGCGATTCGGCGGTGATCATTTCGAGTTTGGACTGAAACGGGACTTTCAGCCAGTTTACTATGAAGAAAAACCACGCCATTGTCCCGACAAATTCAAATTTAGGCAGGCCGACAGCTAATAGATAGATAATCATAATCGGTCCGGCGGCATTTGCCATCATCGTCGTATACCCTGCAAAAAATCCGAAGATGATGGCAAATATCCATTGCCTGGCGCCGCTGTCGTGGTCGTACCTCAGGTGCGCCGATTTGCGGTAATTGTTCCACGTACTAACAGCCAACAACGCCAGAACGATCAGGCCGATGATCGGTTTGAGTTGTCGATCGTTAATTTTCTCCAGCGTCCCGGCCGCAACGACGATACCGATGAAAGCAAAGCCCAAAAGCCGAAAGATATGCCGCCATTGTGCCTTGCGGTGATACCAGGCAGCGGCAAAGATATCGGCAAATATCAAAAGTGGAAGGACGAGACCCACCGACGCCTTTGCCGGCACGACCAAGGCTGCAATCAGCACGACAAGAATTCCCACGCCGGGCATACCAGTCTTGGACACACCCACCAAAAACGCACACAAGCCCAACAAGCCCCATTGCCAGGCGGCAAGTTCAAGCGAACCAAAGTCAAACATACCTGCAATCCTCTCTTATGCGCGGCCGATGAAGCGATCTCATCGCGCCGCCAACCCAAAGAGGCGTATCGTACAGAATTCGTAAGAAATAACAACGATTTTCTGTTACTTGCCCGGAACACACGGTAGTTGGCGTCGCATCGTAAGAGACGTGCAGGAAATACCCGCGCAGAATATCGGGGCGTTTGATGTGTGGCGACCGAACTAAGCAGCTTCTTTACCCTATGGCTGTCTTCCAGCTAAGGTTGAGGTCTTCCAGCAGGGCTATCGCTTCACGCAGCATCTGCGGGTTATGTTCGGTGTTTGCCTTGGTCAGATGTTTGCTGACAAAGTTGTATACGCGGTGGAGGTTTGTGGCGACGTTCGAGCCTCCGACGAGATCCAGGGACGAGTTAAGTTCCATGACAATGTCCTGGGCGTTCTTGACATTGGCGCCCGCCGCCGGGAGATTGTCGGCGTCCAGTTCACGTATCGCCTGATTGAGATACGCAATAGCCTTATCATACAATATGATAATTATCCTGTCAGTATGTACGCCAAGTCCCGGCATCGCCGAACCTTTCTCCAAAACGCTCTTTATATAAATTATACAATACAATTTGCTTAAGGAAAGTGCCGATAATACTACTGATAAAAAGCCCTCTCCGCCGGCGTGAAAAGCTGGGTAAACGGGGCGGTTTCTTTGTGCAAGCCGGAGGTGGTCCGATTAAAGAATTTCGCACGGTTGTGCCGATTATTAGTATTGACCTCTTACTGATACTGCCCGCGTCTTTCGCAATGGCAAATAGAATCAACGCCCTCGGCGCTGATAAACAAAAGTATGCAAAATAAGCGGAAGCGTGGGCGGTTTTTTGCGCGCTCATCGCAATCTCATCATATTTTCGCTTGAAGCTCGTCGGCTTTTGGTGTATGATCGACTACCTTGCAAAATACGAGATTCCTGAAACCGTGTAATGAGACCGGGAGAAAATCATGCCAAAAACAAGAATACGAGTCCTGACTTCACTGGTCTTGATTGCAGCCGCCGTCATAACATTGGGCTTTGCCCCCCTGCTCGCGGCGGAAGCGACCATCCTCAACGCCCGCAGCAGAGCCGTCGCCTCCGATGACCCTTCGGGCTTTGAGATTGTCAACAAGAGACTCGAATGGGATCCTGCAAAGACGGCTGTGATTATCTGCGATATGTGGAACGAGCACTGGTGCAAAGGCGCAACTGCCCGTGTCGGCGAACTCGTGCCGACAATGAACGAGTTTGTCGGCAAGGCCCGAAGCAAAGGCATGCTGATTATTCATGCACCCAGCAGCACGATGAAGCACTACGCAAATCATCCCGCCCGCAAGCACGCACAAGATGCGCCGCGCGCGTCGAATTTGCCCAAAGATATCGGCGGATGGCGCACCTGGCTGGATGAAAATGAAAAGGCGGTCTATCCGATCGACCAGTCCGACGGCGGCTGCGACTGCCGGCCCATGTGCAAAGTCGCCCATCCGTGGCGAAAGCAGATCGACGGACTGGAGATTCGCCAGGAAGACGCCATCAGCGATTCCGGCGTCGAGATATGGAACCTGATGGAGCAGCGCAGCATCGACAACGTTATTGTCATGGGTGTCCATACCAACATGTGCGTTTTGGGCAGGCCCTTCGGCCTGCGAAACATGGCGCGCAACGGCAAGAATGTCGTCCTCGTCCGGGACCTCACCGATACGATGTATAACTCACGCATGCGCCCTTTCGTCAATCATTTCACGGGAACCGATCTGATCGTCGAGCACATCGAAAAATATGTCTGCCCGACCATCACATCGTCTGCAATTACAGGTAAACCGCAATTCAAATTCAAAAACGACAATCGCAAACGCATCGCGTTTCTGGTCGCCGAAAACGAATACCGCTCCAGCCAGAGGATACCGGAGTTTGCACACCAATTGCAGATAAAATACGATTTTGCATGCGAATTCTGCATCGGCATTGCAAAGGCAAAAGGCGACGAGCGACACAACATCGTCGGCATGGATGCACTGAGAACCGCCGACCTTGCAGTCGTATTCGTACGCCGTCGCGCCCTGCCGGGCGAGCAGATGAAATACCTGCGCGATTACCTGAGCAGCGGTAAGCCATTAGTGGGCATTCGCACGGCAAGTCACGCATTCGATGCAAAAGGCAGGGCGCCCAAAGGCCTGCTGGAATGGCGCACTTTTGACGCCGAGGTCCTCGGGGGCAACTATCACGGCCACTACGGACACAACCCCAACGGTACCGATGTCGCGATAGCCTCCGGCGCAAACGATCATCCGATCCTCAAGGGCGTCAAAGCATTCAACAGCCCAAGCTGGCTTTATGAAGCAATGCCTCTGGCGGACACGGCACAGGTCCTGATGACGGGCACGATAAAGGACAAACCCACCGAGCCCGTGGCCTGGACAAACACATACAAAGGCGCCCGCGTATTTTACACGTCGTTGGGGCACTGGGACGACTGGAAGATCGACGACTTCGATCGCCTGATAACCAATGCGATATTCTGGACCATGCGCTGACCCGCACCTGCATGATGTAGCGGGAGCGTCTCGCCCGCGGCGCGGTTAAGTGCCGGCAAGATGCCGGCGGTACGTTATTCACCCGGTGAATGTGTTGCTCCCTGCCAGTTTGTCGGGTCGTTGCCTGCCAC
>JAGHBX010000379.1 GCA_021160785.1 Planctomycetota bacterium
CAGCATCAGTGCTTATTATCCTGTGGGAACGGATGATGTGGAGTTGGCTTTGAAGGATGATTTGAGCAAGGTTCCGCCATCGGATACATCGTATGAAGCTATTCGGCGAAGGTGGGTTCCGATTAAAGAGTCGCTAAGTGAACTGAGCAGGAAATTTGATCGTCCGATTCTTTTTATCGAGCAGGGCGTGTGTAGTGCTAAAGGTTGCAGTGCGGCACCGTGGACTCATAACCAGGCCTCTTTGGAATACGACGGTGATGAGCAGCGGAGATATTACCAGGCGACGATCGAGACCTTCTGGGATGAGCCTTGGTTTATTGGTTTTACCTGGTGGGCCTGGCCTAGCGAGCTTTACGGAAAGGATGAGGCTGAGGGGCATACCGGTTTTTGTATTTACGGCAAACCTGCGGAAGAACTGGTGCGGAAATGGTATGCGAAACCTCGTTGAGAGTGGGATTTGTCTGATAAAAGTAGGTGATTGATTTCTAGTTAAAATGCAGGTAGGATACTGCTATGCGCCTGTAGCTCAGTCAGGATAGAGCGACGGTTTCCTAAACCAAACCATCAGGACGTAAAATAAGGATTTACAAACACTTATAACTTCCGAATGATCTTTAAAAGTCATTTATTTTGAGACTGTAGCATAAATACCGGGATATTTAATGACATTTAACCATATTGGTCGATACGTCTTCCAGAAGTACTGACAGAGCAAAACGCTTTTTTGGGAGACACGATCATGGCTAAGCCGGGCGAATATGTAGCCGACGTAACAGAAGGTATTACTCGTGTTGAAGATTTACCCAAAGCAAAGGTCAAACGGCGTTCACGCACATACAAGAAGCGGCCGTGTCCTGACTGCGGACACTCATCCTACCGCGACAAAGTTTTCACCCGCACCCTGCACGATCTGGGAGACCTATCTGTCAACCGGCCGGTGGATGTGTTGGCTACCTATTCACAGCACTGCTGTTCCAAGTGCAATAAATACTTCAATGCCGACCTCAGCGATTTGGCAGACCCAGGTTGTCACTATACTCGCCAAGTTGTCCATTTGGCGGTGCGATTGGTCGTGGAAGATGGTTTGCCATATCGGCCGGCATCATGGCATTTATGGCGAGACCATCGGGTTTTTGTTCCGTGGGCTACGATTCAGAACTGGGTCGAGGCGACGGGAAAAAAAAGCTGAAGAACGCATTACCACAGAATATCTTGATGGTGCTTTGACTGATTTCTCCGGCTATATTGCAGCTGATGAACTGTATGATGGGCCTTTCTGCGTATTGTCTATTGTGGACAATCACAATTTCAGGCGGCTTATCTACAAAGTTCTCGACCACGATCCGACTCATGATGACATGATTAGATTTTTTCGTCGCTTCCGTAAGGAACTGGATCAACGAAATTTAAAGTTGTTAGGTGTCACTACCGATGGCTCACCTTTATATCCAGAGCCATTGGCCCTGATATTCCCTGGAGTTGGCCATCAAGTATGTGAGTTTCATATCCTCAAGGAAATCAACAAGCAAATTCTCAAAGCCGTTACCGCTGTTCGTCGAGAACTCAAGAAACAGTTACCCAAACTAAAACGTGGCCGTCCCTCATCGCAGGCTGCCAGAAAAGCTGCTCGCCGAAAGAAAAAATTACAGGACAAAATCGGTGATCTTTTTGAGCATCGGTATTTGTTTGTAAAACACTCACTAACGCCCAGAGAAAAAAAGATATTCCTGCGTATAACCCGAGACTTGCCCAATTTGCGGAAATTACGTTTGATCATGGATCAGGTATATCGGCTCTTCGACCGCCGCTGTCGAACAGAAACAGCCTTGAAAAAGCTAGCCAAATTACGCCAGCATGTTCGCCGATTCAAAACGTTGGGGCAATCTCTTAAGAAACTGTTTACACCAAATATCGAAAAAGCGTTGACCTTCCTTGATGATTCGCTGCTACCATCGACATCCAACGCCGTGGAGCGGGGCTATCGTCGCCATCGAAAGATGCAAAAAAATATTTACCGAGTCCGAACTCAAGAACATATCAGCCAGCGTATTGCAATTGATATGCAGCGTGAGGAGCAATATCAAGGGCGTTTACAAACAATAACAATGCTTCACAATGACCGGAGGAAAGCAATATAATCCCGGTAACCATGCTACAGTCTCTAAATGAATAAGTAAATAAACAAGGAAATGAAGATGGTAAGGGTTCGAGTATTAAGTATCATATTGGCCGCTGTGTCAATAATTTACGCTGACGTTGAAGTTAAGACTGAGCAATTGAACCCGGCTGATGCGGCGTGGAAGTTTAAGACGATTGTCGCCCCTTCAAAATCCGACATTGCTTTGGATGCAGATTTCTCGGTTGCCGAAAACAAGCTTGCCACGGTTGGAGCCCGAACTGATAAGCTTTCAGACGGAGAACTGTCTATGAAAGCGGATGATCTTTCTACAGTGGTTTTTCTTAGCAATGACAGCTCGGATAAAGGTAAGATCCTTATCGATCTTGGCAAGGTGCAGAAAGTTTCGGCCTTTTGTACATACTCATGGCATGAGCATGCTCCTGACCATGGAGCAAGAGGGCCACAGGTTTACACGCTTTACGGTTCTGAAAATAATGCGGATCATACAGACCTGGCAAAGTGGACGAAAATCGCTGACGTTGACACTCGCCCCAATACCACCGGTGAGAAATGGAACGGCCAGCACGGTGCCGTTGTTTCTGACACTAAAGGCCGATTGGGTGATTATCGCTACCTGCTGATGGTTGTCAGCCCCACGGCATCTCCCAAGCAGGCCAATACGCAGTGGACGCATACCTTCTTTACAGAAATAGATGTCCACACGGAAGAGACACTGGCAAAAGCAGGTGATTTTGAGATATTTAAACCTGCAAAGGTCTTGATCATTGGGGATTCAATATCCATCGGGTATACGCCATATGTCGCTGAAATATTAAAGGGGAAAGCTGTTGTAACACACAACAAAGGTAACGCTGGTCCAACAATGCGGGGGATCGCTAATATCGACAAATGGCTGGGCAGCAACAAATGGGACGTGATTCATTTCAACTGGGGATTATGGGATATGTATGGTTGGCAGTATTTGAATATTGATCGGAGCCCAAAGGCCTATGAGGCGAGGCTTGAAAAACTTGTTCTCCGCCTTAAGAAGACTGATGCGAAGCTCATTTGGGCTACAACAACACCGATTTGCCCGAAAGCAAATGTATACAGAAATAAGGTTTTCTTTGTTGAGCCCAAGGTCGAAAAAGAGTACTTGGACGCAGCAGCTCGCGTGATGAAGAAGCATAATATTCAAGTGAACGACCTGCACTCCTTTATCAAGGCCAAACGTAGTGAGTACGCAAGGGCCGATAATGATGTCCACTACAATGTGAAAGGCCAAAAAAAGCTGGCCGAGCAAGTCGCGAGCGCAATAGAAAAGAGTATTGATAATGTCGATGGCAAAAGCCCGTCCTCTGCCCTGAAGTCAGATGCAGAGGCCAGACAGGAAACATCAACCATTAAACTGTTAAGTTCGAGTGGAGACGTAGCTTTTGAAATAAGCGCCCAGGACGGCAAGCTTACGTATGCGGTTAAACGCAACAGGGCGGCCGTGATTGAGAAATCAGATTTGGGGATTATCATAGATGATGATACTTATGGAACGAAAACCACAATTCCGGGCTCAACCAGGAGCAGGATAAATGAGCGTTATCCATGGCGCGGCGTCAAGTCCGAAGTCTTGAACAAATGTAATACGATGCTCATAAAGCTCGATGACGACGGCCGTAAATGGCAGGTCGAAGC
>JAGHBX010000520.1 GCA_021160785.1 Planctomycetota bacterium
CGACGAAGAATACCAACGAAAAATACGAAACGAACCCAATCCCAACGCCCCGTGTCATTCCGAGCGAAGCCGAGGAACCCGCAAAAACACCATCGCCGAAGGCGATCCCAATCAAGAAACTATTCACCATTCACAACTAACTAATCACCATTGTGAAAACGAACCCAATTCCGAGCTAACCTCAATAACCGAAATGACTTACAACAGAAGCCGCTACGCAAAAGAAAAAAGAAACGAGTCCAGCCAGCCCCCATCCGGGCCGCAGAGACAATAAACAGACCAATTTTGCTAAATAGCAGAGTCAATCGGTCTTCTTAAAGGGCGCAGAATAGTCAAACAACCTGGCCCCAACAGGGGCGATGCGAAAATTTACTGCCCTAAAGGGCATTGTTTTTTATAATTGCTTTTGCTATGTCGTTTATTGCTGTTCTTGTTGACGGGCTGCCGCCTGAGGTTAGTATGCTGAAGATGTAGACGCCTTGTGGGGTCTTGCATAGGCCTGAGAATGTTCGGACGCCGCTTATGTAGCCGGTTTTGCCGATTACGTTGCCTTTGTAGGCCGGCTCCTTGAAGTACTTGCCGATCGTGCCGGTTTGCCCCCCTACCGCTAACGAGTCGGTGAAGAGCTTTCGGTTGGGGCTGTTGTACCGGGCGAGCAGTACTTTTGTAATGACGTTTGCGGTCAGCTTGTTCTTGCGGCTCAGGCCGCTGCCGTCGTCGAGCACAAACTCGCTGTCTTTGCAGCCTAACGTCCGCAGGTATCTTGCGACAAGCGCCTGGCCGTGATGCCATTCGCCGTTAATCCTGCCGGTGGTGTTCTCGGCGGAGATCGTCTTGACAAACGCCTCTGCCGCAAGATTGAGGCTGTCGGTATTGCACCTTTCCAGGACGTCAGCCATCGGGGTCTCGTACGCCCGGATGATCTTAACACCCTTCTCAGTGGCGGTGTATCGCTGCGTAACCTGCTTTGGGACACGTATCCCCGCCCGCGAAAGGTTCTCGGCGAGCAGCACCCCGAAGAACCCAGCCGGCTTCTTGATAGCAACGTCGGCGCTTGCACCGTTGCCGGGTGCGCATTTGCCGCTGACGAGGAGCTTGTTGGGCTGGGCATTATGCATCACGCCGATTACCGATTGGCCCTTTGACAGCAGTTTCATCTTGTTGGAAAAGCTAAAGTACTTCGTCTGCGGCTCGACGTAGATAATCGCCCGTGAGCCTGATCGCTTCGCTGAGACCTTGATACAGTTGAGGTTGTAGTTCAAGCCGGACACCTCACAGGCATAATCCTGGTTGAGGTCGTTGGCCGACCAGTTCGGACACACGCCGTTCTTGTCAAAGAACGCGGTATCGATGATGATCTCATCGAGGGATTTTACACTCCTTTCCTTGAGCGCTTTGGCGATATCGGCAAAGAGCCAGCCCGGTTTTCGGCCGTGCTTTTCGTCGGTATCGGGATCGCCCAACAGCGGATCGCCGCCGCCGATGACGATCAATGTCCTGCCGCGCAAGCCGACTTTCGTAGTGAACTCATAGCCGGGCCCGAGATAGTGGATTGCCGCGGCGGAGGTGATGATCTTCATGTTGGAGGCCGGGATCATAAGCTCGTCGGCGCATCTGGTGTACACCGCACGTCCGGTCGGGGCGGTGACGACCCTGACGGTGAAATGGGCATTCTTCTGCGATTTGCTGGTTACGATGGCGTTTATATCGCTCGTAAGCGACGCATCCGCCGGCAGCGCAAAGCAAAAGCCCAAAAGGGCTATCACCAGTATTTTGCCAAATCCCTTGACCATAAGTCTCTCTTTACCACAATATCGCCGACATTTCAAGCCCTGTCGGAATCTTTCTGCTTGAATAAACGCCGCCGGCGTGCATAATATGTGGGAAGTTTATGTCTGAGAGGAACTTATGAAAATAGCCTATTTTGACTGTTTCGCCGGTTGCGGCGGCGATATGATCGTCGCGGCGATGATTGACGCCGGTTTTGACGCCGATTTTCTGCAAAGCCGCCTCGATTCGTTAGGTATAGCCGACCTCAAGATCAAGGTTGAAAAAGTCATGCGATGCGGCATAAGCGCACTGCATTTTACGCCCGCGGCGCCCGGCGAGCACCATCATCGCAAGCTGTCGGATATTATCGAGATAATCCAGCAAAGCAATATCGGCGAGTTCGCAAAGGGCCACGCCGTCGAGATATTCCGCAAACTCGCCGAAGTCGAAGGCCGCATTCACGCAAAAGACGTCGAGGCGATCCATTTCCATGAAGTGGGCGCGGTCGACTCCATCGCCGATATTGTCAGCGCCTGCGTGGGATTCGAGGCGCTTGGTCTGGAGGAGGTCTGCTGCTCGGCGTTGTCTGTGGGCGGAGGGACGATTCAGTCGGCCCACGGACTGCTGCCCGTGCCGGCGCCGGCGACGGTTGAACTGCTCAAACAGGCAGGTGCGCCCCTTGTCGGCGGGCCGGTCGATTCTGAACTGCTCACACCGACGGCGGCGGTGATCTTGAC
>JAGHBX010000080.1 GCA_021160785.1 Planctomycetota bacterium
CATAATAAGTATTGTGGCGACATTAAGGTTGGTTCCTATCGCCATCGTCATGTGGAACAACGAAGCCCATGTACTCAACAACACATGTCCGGCGTGTGGAAACTTGGTTTTAGGCCAATAATAAGCTATCGCGATTCCAACACAAGCCAAGGGATTCACCAGCCACCATTTCTCTATGAAACCAAGGTGGAGGTGGCTGTGAGGCATATCCAGAAGAAGTTCTCCCAAGTATGGAATAATACAATCACTCAGTGTAGCGATGCCTATCGATCCGATATAACCAATCAGGATCATCGACAACAGCCTGCCCTTCGAGTGAAGCTTGAACATCCCCGTGGTCACAAGCGCGCTTAACAGAACATGAGTGGGATGTAACACTCCAAACGAAACTTCAGAAACACTTCGTGGAACGTCAGCTTTGACGATCAGAACCATTAGTGCAATGCCCGTCAAGGCCCCTAGAATCGTAAAAGGCACATGGGTCTTGAGTTCATGCGCTATCTTGTGCATCCCTGTTCCTTGTATCTATCGGTTGACTTCGCTTCGTTGGGGCCGACAATTGAGTCAATGAATATTCTTTGGCTGTCTATGAATCTTCCGCCTCCAATTCTCCGATTCTCTTCTTGATTCCTTCCAAGCCGTTCTCGAATTCCCCGGCTTGCCTCTTCAGCATGTCCAGTTCCTGCTCTTTTGTCATCGGTGCGCCAAAGGGCGTCGCGTAGGGCATTGCCCCAGCCGGGCCGGCAGGATATACGCCCATACCCATATTAGCTCGCTGCCACCCAGCCAGGCCTGTGGCGTAAAACATATTACGCCAGCCCCAACCGCCGCCTCGTCCACGACCAAAGGCGCCAAATCCTCGTCCGCCGACCGGATTCATATATCCTGGGATTCCATAGCCTGCGCAGTAACCTGCAGCACGTCCTGTCATCGGACCCATTCCACCTGGGCCTGTTCCATCTCCACCTGGCATTTTAATTCTCCTACTGATTGCTTCCGCACATCATCGCCGAAATATCGGGACTTCGCAGAATAGTCTACTCGTTAACCTCTGGTCATCATAGTTCCACACTTCGGACAGGCCTTTTGATTGCAAGGCTGGCCCGCAGTATGAGAGACTTTGTGTCCGCAATTCGGACAGATGCAGCCACCGCCCGGCCCTGCAGCCAGCGGTCCGCCCATCCGTCCTCGTCCTCCCCCGCCACCGCTGGGCGGGCCTGTTCCATCACCTCGTGGCATAGCTCAAGCTCCTTTCCATCTTGCGTGGTATTCGATATCAATCACTGGTATCGCGATTACCATCCGAACTACCAACGCCCTCGTCCGCGGCCGATACCTCGGCCCCAACCACGTCCAAATCCTGCGCCGAACCGTGCGAACGGACGGCCCCAAGCGGTTGCGTAGGGCGCACCGTAGCCATAGGGGATAATACCACGAGCGTAGGGTGCCGTCGGGACGTAAGGGCCGGCGAAGGGACGATTTACAAAGGCCCTTCCCACTACCGGATTCATGTAACCGGGCACTGAATACCCGGCACAATATCCGGCCGCACGACCGGTCATGGGACCCATTCCAAGCGGTCCTGTGCCATCACCTGCGGGCATTTTTGTCACCACCTTTCCTGTTTCCCTAGAAGTTACTAAAAGTTAAAAGTTCCTGCTTCCGTTTCAGTCAATTCGGCGACGTCTTGCCAAAACGCCGCGCCATAGTCATCACTACGCCGCCCGGCCACGATTTGATCTACGCAAAACAAAATCTCCTACTTCACAGCCAAGGTCTCGGGCAATTACGGGGCATTTCGCTTTCAGCACAAAAAAGATGTTCTTATCGACCTCGCTGAGTGTTTCGTAGTTGCCTTGGCCCTTGGCGATAATCATGTCCGCTTTGTCGAAGTACTCGCGAAAAGTTGCGCTGCAATCTTCAAGGATCGTGCCCGGCGCGTCCGAGCCATTGTCGATGACATTCACCAGATCATCCAGTCCCGCCGCCGTCGCATCCGCCATCGTGGCGTCATTTATTATCGGCGCGCCCTTGACGGCGACCGTCACCCTCTCCGGTGACATCTGTTCAATCAGCAGCCTGTCGAACACAATTTCGCCGGCATTATCGGTGAGGTACAGAATATCTCGCGCGCTCGATATCGCCCTATCAAACACGGCCAGTTGTCCATTCAACGCTTTCGTCAGGGCGCCCTCGACCGAATTATGAACCTCAGCGTCGGTCAGATCATTATTTACGCCCATGTCTATTACATTGCCTGCAATCGCCAACCTCACCGCTGTCTCCAGCGGCGCGGGCGATTCGTCGATTCCGGCCCTAAGCCGTGGATACATCTTCAAAGCCAGGCGATTGAATCGATCCTTGACCTGCCGATACGGATCTCTTTCGCCCGTCAATACACCAATAAGCCGGTGGATTCGCTGCGCTATCACCGGCGGCGATTGACACAAATCCATCTCGGCAAGAACCCGCAGGACCTCACGAAGCACTTGCTCGTGCACCGCTTCATCGGGCGTTATCATGCGAATCGCATCCAGCGACTGGCGTACAAAACACGGAATACAATCAAAAAAAGTCTTCATCTTGCCTTCACTCACTACATCCAACGTGCTTCGACGTTCGCCTTTGCAACGCTTTCAAGTTCGCCCGCCTTGAATTTATCGAGCGCCTCAGCCACAGTGCCGCCGGCTCCGATATAAATCTTGACGCCGCCTGCCTGAAGCGTGGAAAAGGCTTTGGGCCCGACATTGCCGGTAATCACGGCCTCGACACCCAGGTCGACGATGTTTCGCCCGGATTGGATTCCGGCGCCTTGCACGGCATTGAGGTTCTGACTGTTGTCATGCGAAGAGAAGTCGCCCGTCTCCGTATCCACGACCACAAAGTACTTCGCCCGCCCAAAACGTAGATCAACCGCACTATTCATGTCCTCGCCCTGTGATGTAATCGCCACTTTCATGCAAAAGCTCCTTATCATGCAAAGCTATCACGCCTACGGCCACGCCCGCCACCGCGTCCGCTACGGAATCGGCGGCGACGCCCGGAACAGCCGGGCATCAAAAAAGCCTGTTGGGTCAATTCCCCCGAAGCAAACGCCTGAAATACTTCTTCCGCCGGCCCGCAAGTATGGGCTATCACTCTTATACCCGCCGAAGTAAGCATCTGCTCCAATGGCCAGGAAATCGCCCCGCAGACCAGCACGTTGACCCCGAGGTCAACCAATCGCCTCGCGCGTCGCGGCAAAGCCGTCTCCTCGACGATCGCTTCGTTGCGAACAATTTCTGCATTGTTCTCGACATCAATCACAAGCAAATGTCTTGCGACGTCGAAGACCGGAGATATCCTACCGTCCCATACTGGTATGGCTACTTTCACTTGCATCGACATAACAGGGGGCGAATTCCGTGCCAAGATGGACAGTCAATAGTATCGAACCTCATAACCACTGTTATTGCGAGTAATTAAAGATTATTATGCCGAAGCGGAGATACCGAAGAGAGTTGCATTATGCAATCACGCTGGCAACACTAGACTGGCCTAATGCAATCCTATCTCTTTCGGCTTCGGCCATCGCCGGGGGGCAGCTCGATCCGAAGCACTTTTATCTTGCGAAACAACGTACTGGGATTGATACCCAGTTCCTTCGCGGCAGCCTTGCGATTGCCCCCGTGTCGGCGAATCGCATCGGCGATGTGAAAGGCCTCGAGAGACTTGAGATCCAAGCCGGCGGTGACTGACTGAGGTGTCGACCTCGCCTCGGCGCGAAGTCGCGGAGGGAGGTGTCGAACCTCAATGAGACCTTCAGAGCAGAGGACAAAGGCGTGTTCCATAATGTTCTCCAACTCTCTGACATTGCCCGGATAGTCGTGCTCCATCAGTATAGCCATCGCTCTGTCCGAAACTGCCGAGATGTCCTTGTTCTGACGCCGGTTGAACTTCCGCACAAAATGCTCAATCAGCAGTGGAATATCTTCTCGACGATCGCGGAGCAGCGGAAGTTCAAGCCGCACCACGTCAATACGGTACAGCAGATCCTCTCGAAATGCGCCCTTTTGCACCAGCAGGGAGAGATTTCTGTTCGTCGCGGCGATGACGCGAACATTCGCCTCGACCGGCTGGACGGCGCCGAGCGGCTCGAATACTCTCTCCTGCAGTACCCGAAGCAGCCGCGCCTGCATGGCCGGTGATATATCACCGATTTCATCCAGAAAGATGGTGCCGCCATCCGCAATGGCGAATCGCCCCGGCTTATCGACACGGGCGTCGGTAAACGCGCCCGCCTTGTAGCCGAACAACTCACTTTCCAGCAAGGTATCCGGCAGCGCCCCGCAATTGACAGCCACGAAGCGTTTGTCTTGGCGCGGAGAGAGATTATGTATGGCCCGCGCGAAAAGCTCCTTGCCCGTTCCGCTTGCCCCCTCGATCAGGACCGTACTGTCACTGTCGGCAATCTGCGGCAAAACGCCGAAAAGTTCCCGCATTGCGTGACTGCGGCCTATGATGTCCGCAAAGGTGTATTTATCGTTCAGTTCCTTGCGAAGTTCCTCGACGGTTGACAGGTCTCGGAACGTTTCCACCCCGCCAAGCACGTTACCTTGAGCATCCTTCAGCACGGCTGTCGAAATGCTCACAGGAATGCGGTTTCCCCTGGCGTCGATGATGTATATGGCCTTATTGACCGTGGGGCGGCCCGACTGCAATGTCTCCTTCAGGGCGCATGCATTTTCGCAGATGCTGGCCCGAAAGACGTCGCTGCACCTCTCGCCGATGGCCTCCGCCGCAGGCACGCCCGTGATTCGCTCGGCCGCCCGGTTGAACGAACTGATCCGCCAGTTGCCGTCTATGGTGAAGACTCCCTCGGCTATGGAGTCCAGAATTACG
The DNA here is from genome assembly GCA_021160785.1 of Planctomycetota bacterium. Classification (GTDB taxonomy): domain Bacteria; phylum Planctomycetota; class Phycisphaerae; order Sedimentisphaerales; family Anaerohalosphaeraceae; genus B28-G16. The sequence continues at coordinate 4,882 of JAGHBX010000080.1, forward strand.
TTACGATTGTCCGGCCGATCGATATCCGACATCATGACGACCATTATACCAAACCAACAGAAACGAGCAAATACATTGTATTGCAAAATGCCATTGTGGGTTTGCGTGAAGACTTGCAGTGTGCAAGCTATTAGGTTACGTAAGATATGTTAGCTACATACGTTATGCCGCTGGCTCTCAATTCCCGGCAGTCGGCGGCGAAAGCTGTCCTGATGTACATCGGGACGAAGTGATTTGCCCGCCAGCCATAACCCGCGCATGTACTATCCGCCCAGGGCGCATCTGTTCAAAGCCCCAGCCAGCATGCTCCGACAGCGTACGGCTTTCCAGTAAAGTTGACGGACCGGTCAGTGATTCTCAGCGGATACTTGCGTGGTATTCCTGCAGAG
>JAGHBX010000124.1 GCA_021160785.1 Planctomycetota bacterium
AGTCCTGTATCGCCCAATTATGGGGATTTTGCATGTTATCTGTCAGGACACCTGTTGATTTGGTTTATCATGTGGAATTTCGCCGGCTTTTGATAAGGCAATCTTTGTCAGGATCGGACCAATGACCTCAAAGAAAATACAGGTTGCCGTAACCGTTGTAAGCACGACCGTTCCGATTGTCGTCGCGTGCGGAAGGTTGTATTTGGCGTCTAACTGAGCAAACTCATGCTTGACAATAAGCGAAAGGCCGATTGCCACGCCCGCTTGCGAGAGAATGCCAAGGCCTATGTATTTTTTGATTTTACTGTCAACATGACCAATCATGGCCCCGACACGGGCGCCACCGATAAGACCTGCTGTTCGGGCGATTATGTAAACCGCACCAAGGGCGCCCAAAGTCGGCAAGGTTGACAGTTCCAGGTGGGCGCCGGCAAGGCAGAAGAACAGGATGAAAAGCAGCGGCATAATCTCCTGCAGGGGCGCCATAACACGATGAACCAGCGCCTCACGCCTGCTATTAACCAACACAAAACCAACTACCATATTGGTCATAATTAAAGACAGATGCCAACGTAGAGATAAACCTGTGGCCAGGAGGATGGCCCCAAAAATAATAATTAGAATATCTTTGGAATACTCCAACTTGCGAACCATCTGGCAGAACGCGAATCCGACGATTCCTCCAACAAGAATGCTCAGGCCTATTTCCGTCAAAGGCGATAATATAGCCGGCAGGATACTGCCATTTTGACCGGTTGCCTCTCCTATCAGAAGGTTTTTGGCAAAGGCGGCTGCAAATCCAAAAATGATAATAGCTAAACCATCGTCAAAGCCGACTACCGCATAAAGAGCTTTTGTCAGGCTTCCTTTCGCCTTGCATTCCTGAATTACAGCAACGGTTCCTGCAGGTGCACTGGCAGGCGCCATTGCACCGAAAATAAGCGCCATAGGCAAATCATGCGTCAAAAAATATACTGCAGCGGTAACTACAAAAAAGGCGGCAAAAGACTCTGCAAGAATAATAGAAATAATTCCCGGACCAAGATGCTTCAGGGTTGACAAGCTAAGTTCTGCACCAATACTAAAGGCGACAAACCCAAGAGCAACTTCTGTAATGAAAGAAAGGTGCTCCATTGCAGGTTCACCTAAAAGATGCAGCACTGACGGCCCAAAGATAACACCCAGAACCATATAACCAATAATAGACGGCAATTTAACCAGCCGAGCCGTATGGCCCATATAGAAACCAACAATTATGACAACCCCCAAAAGGGTCAACGCGGAAAAATCTAAAAATGAAATATCCAAACTCATCTGTGAATACTTTCAATCTGAAATTATACCTACATTCTACTAAGCACGGCTTTGCATTAAAGTGAACCTGCCGCGTAACAAATGTCATGGATTGTAACCACCACACCCACACATTTGTTCAGGTCTCCTGTAACACTCTCTATCCGTCGAATAGTTTCATTGCTAAGCCCTTTATCGCCAATAGCCATAATCACTTTGCTGAAACTGCTGGGCTTATCACGCCAGAAATCCGCGAAAAGAGGCACTTTCGTCAGATATGCCACCACGTTTTCAGTATTTGCGACAACAAGTGAACTTGTTTCTATGCCGGCCAATTTCTCAAGGATGTCTCGGAAAACAGTCTCATCCTGCACAAACACATTAAACTGACACTTTGTTGTTTGCTTTCTTGTGTCAATTTCGGCACGTGTATGACGAAGGAAGCTTTCACACACAGCTTCAGTTGTTCTTTCAGCTAATATTTCTTTTACTGCACCGGGGATTAAAAGAGTCTGCGAAATGGCCGAAAGCAATTTGAGGTGCTCGTTGGATTTTGCTTCAGGGGCTATGATAAAAATGATCAGATCAACTTTCTCGCCATCCAACGCCTCAAAGTCCACGCCATCCGGCACAGTGATAATACCAGCCACAAAATCAGTAATAGATTTAAGCCGGCAATGAGGAATTGCGATACCCTTTCCGAAGCCAGTTGAGCCAAGCGATTCACGTTCCTCAAGCCCGGCAAGAATCTCCTCATCAGGTACATCTTTTAGAATTGGATTTTTTTTCGCTGCCTGCACAATTTCACACAATGCTTCAGGTTTGTCCAAAAACCGAGCACCAGCAACTACACATTCTTTTCGTAAAACATCAATAATTTTCATCTTTATCACCTATGTAATAGAATTTGGATCACTGCCCCGTTTTTCCTTAAGATACGCCATAATCACTTCGTACACATTGATTTGGCCAACAAGACGCATATCATCACCTACAACCGGAATCTCATTGATTTTTTGCTGTATCAGTATGTCAGCCATTTTGCTCAGTGAGGTCGACTCTTTAACGAAATGTGGGTGATCGTCCATAATATCCTGAACGGTTTCGGCTTCAAAATTGGCGAGGCTTCCAATTGATAATTCGCTGCCTTGTTCGATCATCGCGGCAAAAGGAAACAGGTATCGGACGACTCTATTCATGCGGACTACGCCAATAAGAACGCCCCCTTCATCCACTACATAGATATGTCTTGTTCGTGAATCCTTGACAATCGAGGCAAGAAGGTCTTCAATGCTTTGCTTTCTGTCGATTACAGTAGGCTCTTTCACCAGGAGATGTTGGATGTCGGCTACTTTCATATCGCCAAGTTTTATACGGTCGGACATTTTTTCTCCTTCTTTATCAATACTGGGACTATACTGTTTTGTCTTTATTGGTCTTTGTCTGCTAATGACCTCTTTGTCTATTAACTTGCGAATCCTCGCTTTATCAATAATGCCGATTGGTGCATTGCCATTACCCTTCTTCATTACAGGCATCTGGTCAATACCAAATTCGTTCATTCGGCTTACAACATCTTTAAGGGGCATCGTATCAAACACTTTGTCTTTGACGGGCGCCATAATATCAGAGGCCACCAGCCATGTCCATGAATCCTGATCGACAAGAACATCCTTGAGGCTCTCCAGCGACATCACACCCTTAATGTTATTCTGTCGATCTACAACAGGATAGACAAGAAAATCATATTGCATGAATGTTTGTGCGGCCTTAATCAATGGTTCGTTTTCCGGAATAAGAACAGGGTCTGTTTGCATAACATCGGCGACGGTCCATGAATCTATAACGTCCGCCCTGGTTATGTTGCGGCCGGCTTCTCCGCTGAGTTTTATCGCCAGTTTGACCATAGGGGGTCCGGTCAACTGAACAATAAAAGTTGTAGCAGCAACTCCAAAGATAATTACATCTCCGAGGGATAGATTCTGATCCACCATAATGCCGGCCAGATGCTCACTTGCCATGATAGAAAGACCTATTGCAACGCCTCCTTGCGCAAACAAGCCAAGCCCCAGGTAGCGTCTGACCACCGGCTTACTGCCGGCATATCGCGCCCCGGCGTATGCTCCGATCATTTTGCCCGCACTGCGTCCAACGACATATATAATAACAATGCTCCAGAGCCAATTCGGCATCTGGGATATGCCTAACCGGGCTCCGGCAAGCACAAAAAACAAGACATAAATCGGAGTGGAAAAACTTCGCATAATAGCAAAAAGGTCTTTGCTTCTTCGAGGTAGCATATTAACCAGAATACAGCCCAACGTCATAGACGTAAGTATCACATCGATGCCCAGATATGCCGCTATGCTGATGAGCAGCAGTATTAACCCGATTGCAAAAGCCAGACTTTTTTCCGGTTGTCGAACCCGCTGCACGAGCAGGCGTAAAATCACGGCGCATATTAGTCCTGAAACTACGGCGCCGACGAGATTCAAAGCAACTTTGCCGGCTTCAATGATAATGGAACCCGAGTTACCTGTAAGTATTTCTGCAACACCTGTCCCCAGACCGTAAAGCGTCATAGCCAGCGCGTCGTCGAGAGCAACGATAGCGGTAAGTGAAGTTGTAAGCACCCCCAAGGCGCGATATTCCCACAATACATCAATGGTTGAAGCCGGATCCGTAGCTGAGGCAATGGCGCCAAACACAATACCGGCTGCAAGTGCGGCCGGGGCATTGTGAAAAATGTGATACATAAACAAAGCCGTAGGAATGCCGACAAGCAAGAACGCCCCCAGGCCCTCTCCGAGCAGGATAGCAAAAAACTGCCTGGCGTATTTCCTGAAAGTCTCAGCCTTAAGCTCACCACCCACCAAAAAGCCTATGATGCCAAGTGCAAACATGGTAAAAGGCTGCAAAGTTGTAACGGCTGTCTGGTTGATTAATTTTAAGCCGCTTTCGCCTACAATCAAGCCTATTACTATGTAGCCCACTACCTGGGGTATACGGAGTTTCTGAAAAAAAGAAGCTCCTATCAGTCCGCCAAAAATACTGATACCTAAAATGAAAAGAATGCTGAAATTTATGCTTTCCACAAACTAATCATCCTTCTGTGTTAAAATTTGATAAAATATTGTTTCGTCGGAAGCATTGATCAAGGCCTGGCGTAATTTATCATCCTTCAACTTTGAACTTACCTTAGCCAGGAGCCTGAGATGTTCGGCGTGCTGATCTTTACCGGCTGCAATCATAAATATCAGCCGAATGGGCCGGCCATCCAAAGATTCATAATCCGTAATGGGATTTCGGCAGAGACCAACACACATCACTGGATTCTCTATTGAACTTAACCGTACGTGAGGTACGCCTATACCCAATCCAATGCCGGTGCTCATCAATTCCTCGCGATGAAAAATCCCTTCATACAGTTCTTGACGGTCCTTGACCTCTGGGGCAGCGGCAAGACGGTCGATTAATAGTTTAAGAGCATCATTTTTTTTTGAGGTTTCCAGAACCAACACACGATCAGGATTCAAAACAGTAGATATTTGATTACTAAAGGTCATTTCCAGATTATTCTCCAAGTAAATACTTCATAAATTTACAAGAGTTTAAGCACATAAGACCGACCATAATAGCACCCTATAAGAATCCCGCAAGGTTTTTTCTTCTGCAGGTGCAGTACGATCTCCATAAACCGCTCAACCAGAAACGCTGCCGGCCAAGTGCGATTGCGTGGCTCCATATTCTCCCTGCGACAATCGAACATGCAGAATAACAACAAAATTGGTAACTTACTGCTCATGTCACTTTCCGAGGACCGAAGTCTATTCTGGGACAGGAGACCAGGCGGCAGGTACGTGAGTACTATTTGACCAAACCATCCAAATACTCATTCGGCAAAAAGTATAAGATATCATTCCTGAAGTCAACCTGAAGATATGAACAAAAATTCAAGGGTTCGGTACGAATAAAAGAGTTTTGCTCCGACATAGCAGCGGGTATAATTTCAGCAAAGATACGCAAATGAGGACAATGTGACAATGACAAATATAGTGGACACAATATGCGGGTGTTGATAGTCGAAGACGAGGCACGGCTTGCCGGAAACATCGCCCAGGTTCTGAAGGAGAGTGCCAGTCTCGCCGCGGACATATCCACCGACGGAGTCGATGGCCTTCACATGGCCAAGACCAATCCGTATGACCTGATTATTCTGGATTTGACGCTTCCCGGAATGGATGGCCTGGATATTCTGAGTGAACTGCGCGCCATGGACATTGCTGTGCCGGTTTTAATACTAACTGCTCGCAATACGAGAAGCGATATTATAACCGGCCTCAATAGGGGTGGCGACGATTACCTGACCAAGCCGTTCGACATGGGAGAACTGGTTGCCCGCTGCAAGGCGCTGATTCGCCGTTCCTACGGTCAGCCTCACCCTGTACTTGAAGTTGGTAAACTGAAAGTTGATACGGTTGCCCGCGGCGTAATCTTCGACAACAAGGATGTGCGTTTGACAGCTATGGAGTATCGGACATTGGAATATCTGGCCATGCGGGCCGGTCAGATTGTCTCCAAAGAGGAATTGCTCGATCATTTGTACGATTTCAACTGGGAGCGGTTCTCGAACGTCACGGAAGTGTATATCTCAACGCTCCGCAGAAAGCTCGACCCAGATCGTTCCTTCGATCCAATCGAGACCGTGCGAGGGCAGGGCTATCGGCTAAAGGACAGTTAGAATGCGGCCTCTATCACTCAAATGGCGCATCGGCATATTCATGACGTGTCTCCTGGTTGTTGTTATTACCACAATCTCAGGGGTTGCGTATGTAGAGTTAAGCAAGTCACTTTTGAGGACCGTCGACAATACACTTGGCGCCGATGTAGACGCCATAGTATCACTGGTCGAATCGGAGGACTCTCTGGTAGAGGCCCGCAAAGAGATCGACGCCTTCTTGAATCCTAAAGCCAACTCTGACAAGACAATGTATCGTATCTGGTTTGACGGGGAAAACGACTATGTTGCCGCCAGCAGCCCACTGGAACGATGGCCTTCAAACCTTTTCGCCGAGACTCCTCCGGCGCCATCAGTGGGAGAGTTCGAAGTATTGAACACGCAAGTGGATAAGGATCATTATAGGTTGATATGGGCCAGACTGGCGGATTCGAGGCAGGATGCGCCAACCGATAGTGTGGTGAATGTCGTTATTGCGACCCATAGCAGTCATGTTATTGGAAAGATGAAGGAGTTCCTGGAAGTGCTGGCGATCCTGGGAGCGGCTGTCATTAGCGGATCGCTCGTCCTGACGACCTGGATTCTGCACTGGGGCTTGAAACCCGTAGCCAGGCTTACCAGCCAGATGGACGAAGTCTCAGGCAAGGGTTTGGAGCAGCTTACATCTAACATACCGGACTCGCCGTCAGAATTGCATCCGTTTATACATGCCTGGGACCAAATGCTCGAGCGGCTTGCCCTGGCAATGCAGCAGCAGCAGCGTTTCACTGCCGATGCTTCTCATCAATTACGAACGCCGCTGACAATTGTCAAGAGCACTCTGCAAACTGCCCGCTCGCGCAGACGGACACCTGATGTCTATGTGTCGGCGATCGACCAGTCGTTGGAGGATCTGGGCAGATTAGAGCATTTGACAGAGCAGCTTCTGGCCTTGGCGAATCTGGATGATATCGCGGGTCAATCCGAGTGGCGGACTTTTGATTTGAGGGAAGTCGTTTCCGAAGTCTGTGAGCAGTACGCACAGCTTGTGGAAGGAAATAATGTCGTGCTGAAATGGGAGCTATCTTCCGCCAAGGTCAGGGGCAACGAAGACCAACTCAGAATTCTTGTCTCAAACCTGGTAGATAACGCGGTTAAGCACGGACCGGCCGGGGGCGAGGTTCTTGTCTCGATGCGCTGTCTCAATGGGCTTATCAGTGTTTCTGTGCACGATCAGGGCGGCAACATTCCGGAAGGAGAACACGAACACATCTTCGAGCGTTTCTACCGGTTACGCAAAACGGGGCAAAGAACTTCAGGTGGTTCAGGCTTGGGTTTGGCTCTCGCACAAGAAGTTGCTCACAAGCACCAGGGCCGCATTGACGTTATTTCCGAACCCGCACAAGGAACGAGTTTTATAGTAACACTGCCGCTGGCTTAGTCAGAGCAGTCCTCAAAAAAACTCGCTTTCTTCAGCTTGCCTTAAGGTTTTCAGATTATACTCATCTGCAAGCTTCTGATGGTCCGACTCCGAAAGAAGGAATGGAAGTATAACGCTCTTGATTAATTCTGGAGTTTCACAATGACAGAGACAGAGGAACATCGCTATCACATCCGTACAGCAACCCCGACAGATGTTGAGAAGCTTGCCAAGATGCAACTGGATTTAGAAAAAGAAGAATTGAGCGATTATTCAGGCGTATTCCACATAAACAACGAGCGGATCACAAGAACGCCGGATTTTTACCGAAACCAGATTGAGGATGCAAGCGCAACGTTGGCTGTCGTTGACGATATCACCACTGACAAAATAGTCGGGATAGGCCTCGCAAGAGTATCCTACCGAGAAGATTATTTGCCCAGCAAATTGGGAGAAATTCTTGATGTGTGGATCGAGCCTGATCATAGGGGCAAGGGCCTGTGTGCAAAGCTGGTTGCTGAACTGGTGCATTTCTTCAAAATGAATAGGGTCCTGTCGTTGACTGTGCACTACGCCAAGGAAGACCTTGAAGCCGAATCTCTATGGTATCGATTGGGCTTCCGACCCATATTGGTGACGGCCATAGCCAGACTTGATGAGGTTGAGGCCGCGTTCCTGGCGAAGTCCACGAAGAATGGAGGGCACAATTGCAGGTAGCGATCTCTCCTGTAGCGATCTCTCCTGCTCTGCTATATTAGCGTCTGAAAAGGAATTCAATATTTGGAGAACATGGCCATGGAACATCATTTTTATCTGTCATTGATTCCAGAAGCTTTGGTGATTTCAATGCTTCCAGCGGCGGAATTCGGAAATTATCTTGCAGTGGGGACTAAGAAGCGAGCCAGAGAGCAGGCAATATTCTTTGAATTGACAAACGGCTTTGAAAGCGACTATTTTGACTTGAAGGAGGCAATTCAGCAATGTGTGCCGCACGAAGACGGCCAGCCCAAGCACTCGGTTTATGTATCAACCTATCGAGTCCTTGAGCACGTGCCGCTGGAAGTCTTTGGAAGCCTCTGGCTGATCACAGACAATGGTCTGGGGCTCGAGTTGAAACAAGGCCCGTTGCCGGCGGAAATGGATGATGCTCATTACCTCTATCAGGAATTGTGCCCGGTCCATCCTCTAATCGCAAGCACTCTCGGACCGGTTGGATTCTGCAAGTTTATTACTGACCCAAGCGTCCGTGTGTCGGTGCCGAAGATGTGTTTCCTCGAACTAACACATGGGACATTGCCCGAGGACCCTGATAGAGCCCGTATCGGGGATCTGCCATACAGGGATGTCAAGCATTTGTGGAATTGTATACTTGAAATGACCGAAAAAGGCAAAATAACAAAGACCGTGAATCGGACCTATTTCTCCCACGTACGGTACCGCTGCATAAAGAGCGGTTTCTACGTGGGTGACCAGAATACACTTCTCTACTATCCATTCCCGTCTAACGGAGAATTAGAGAAGAACAACCACAAGTGGTGGCGATGGGCACAAGAGTCTTGAGCTTGGATGAAGCTGGGGTCCGGCACATCAAGGATTTGTATTCGCATGTTCGTATTCAGTATCGCACACCTACGCAGCTTGGTTTGTTGGAGCGTTTTCACCGCACGCTGAAGGAGGAAGAAGTTTACTGGCGGCTGTATGACAATCCGCACCATG
>JAGHBX010000071.1 GCA_021160785.1 Planctomycetota bacterium
AATACATCTCATCCAATTGATGATCTTGGTGGTATCAACATCTTTTACGATCGGACGGCGAATCCAAATTTTCCCGGGCCTCCTCGTCGGCCTTATCGTTCTGAGTCTTTTATTCTTCACAGTGCCGGTCGGGACGGGCTGTATGGTACGGTCGATGACGTGTACAACTTTGACAGCGAGCAGTGATCGGATTTGTGAAGCAAAACACAATCTACAATATAAAATCTACAATATAAAATTATAAACGGTGCCTAATGAGGCGATACGGGAAAAAATCTGGTTTTACGCTCAGTGAGCTGCTGGTTGTCATGGCCGTGATGATGATATTGGCTGCCGCAACCATTCCCGCCGCCAGGCAGCTTATGAAATCGTTTGAAACATCCACCGGCGTAAGAAGAGTCATCAGCGCCGCCCTCTGCAACGCCCGCGCCATCGCCGCCAAAGAGCAGCACTACGCAGGCGTACGATTCCAGCAGGACCTCAAGGGTAATCAGTACATGATCTTCATCATCCACGACCCGGCTCTTAGACCGCTGGGCTTCAGGGCTATTGAGGGAAAGAAACCCATCAAACTGCCCGCAAACATCGGGGTGATGGATTTGTATGTCCGCGACAAACCTATTGAGGCTTTCGATGTTACTGGTAACGTTGACACTGCTGCGAGTAATGCGAATATCAACGATAATCATGAAGTGATGGATACGACGACGTTTTCGATAGTCTTTTCGCCGACCGGCAAGCTGGTGGTTCATGAGGTCCGAGTGCGGAACAGAACCGGCAATACAAGGGCGGATGATGTGTTCGACATAGATTTAAATGTAGATGCCGGCGACGCCATGTTCTATCAGGATGATTACGCCAATATGGGACTTGGCCAGGAGCGCAGCAGGAAGTGGTTTGTGATTTATGACAAGAAGGCGTTTGGCGCTGTCAGGGCATCTCAGAGGTGGACCGAATATCTCGAATATCTCAAGAACAACGAGACCGTGTATGTCAACCCGCGTACGGGCGAAGTGATCAACTATTGACGAGCGTAATAAGCAGATGAACAGACGACTCAAAAATAAAGGTTTTTCGCTGACTGAGGTGCTGTTGGCCGCAGGCATCCTCGTGATCGGCTTTATGCTGATTGCAGGCACGCTGCCCGTCGGTATCAAGCTGACCGCAATGGGCACGGAGCGCACAATCGGCGCAGTGGCTACCGACGAAGCCTTTGCCAAGGTGCAGCTCTTCGGCATCAGCGACCCGAACTTTTGGTCTAACAATCTGAATGGTGGTTGTGTCGATTACATCGACATTTCGATATTGAATGCCAACAGCGACGAGTTTAGTTATCCGTCCACGGACGTTCAACCCGATGTAAAGAAATACCACTGGGCGGCGATGTTCAAATGCAGCACGTTGCCCGATACGTTTCAGGTTACGGTCTTTGTCAGCCGGGATACGGGACTAAACACGAAGTACCCTGACCCGGCGGCTCCTTTGGATCCAAATCCCTTGTTTCTTGCGCGTTATCCGCGCCCCGTGCCGGTGCCCGTCGAGCCCGTTGATGGGGGGGGCAATGTCATCGCTGTGGGCCTGGGAATGTGGACGGACAGGCTTCGAGTGGCAACGGGTTTTGAAGGGTTCATCACCGATGAAAGCGTCCTGTTGGACGACCGCACCGGGCAGATAATGCGTGTGCTGAAGCGCGGCATAAATGATCCCACAATCATTACCCTGGAAGATGCTCTGTTTTATGTCGATGCGGCGCCGCCGCCCAGATATATCTGGGTGATACCGCCGGCAAAAGGCAGCGGGCGCTATCCGGGCGTGAGTGTATATCAGCGCAACTGGATAAAGTTGAAGTAGCCGGAAGTTTGCGATGAAGAAAGCGTTTACAATAGTTGAGCTTTTGTTGGCGATATCGCTTATGGTCGTCCTGATGGCGACCAGCGGCGTTGTGTTCCGGACCGCCGTCAAGGCGCACCGAACGGCGTCGGCAACCGCCGAAATCGCACGCAAACTCAGAGGAATAACAGACCAGTTGAACGCCGACTTCAAAAGCCTCAGAAAAGACGGCATCATATTCTTCGCTTGGTCGCTCGCACCGGTTGATATAGACGGAAACGTATTATATCCTGGTACACCCGGCTTCAGCGTTGCAACAGTGGCGGGATATAAAAGGTTCGACGGGGCGCTTTTCTTTGCAACTGGCGACTTTCAGACGTACAATGAATGGCCTTATCTGGCCGGTAACAATCAGGTCATACACGACAACCTTGCGAGGATATGTTATACGCTTGCCGACAACGCGGTTGGAAAACCGGCGCAAGCACAGGAGGCACAAGAACGTATTCTGGCAAGGAGTCAGCATATTCTCGTATCGGACCCTGACATCGATCGCAACTTGAATGCCGATGGAATCACCCTGGCGACTGTTCCGGACTTTCCGGACTTGGCTAACATCCCTATTCCGCTGCAATTACCGCCCAATGCCGATTACGTATTCATGAACAATAATCGTGAGTATGACTGGGCGATGCTGTCACAATGGAATAACGCCTCCCTTGATCAGTTGGTTGAGATGTTCACCGTTGCCACAGGTATTAAGATCCCCCGCACGTGGGCGGCCCCCCCTGAAGACCCTCGTACAAACCCTGATCCGACAGAAGGTGGATTGGGGGTCGATGTCAGCTCCCGACCGCCGCTGAATATCCATCAACTGTTGTGTGAGGGTGTGGGCGACTTTTCCGTTCAGGGATGGTATGAAGATCCTGTTTTGGGCCCACGATGGTATCCGGAGGTGGATTTGAACGGCGATGGTGTGTTTGCGGGCCCGCTCGACACTGATTTCAATTGGGATAATGCATTGGGCATGATTGACACGAACGATCTCATTTGGGTACTCTATAATCCTGCGATTGATGATATCATCACGACACCGGGTCTTGGCAGGGCGCTAAAGTTTACTTTTACGCTTTATG
>JAGHBX010000575.1 GCA_021160785.1 Planctomycetota bacterium
CGGCTATGCTGCGCCAAGCCTTTTCGCAGCTAAAATCCTCATGCCAGCCGATAAAAGCTTGATTGTTCGGCCGACATGTGGTATAATGTTACGCAACATGGGGGCAGGCACAGCAGGCCAACCAGGAGGCAAAAAATGGAGGACCCTTTCATGAACCACAGAGTCTTATTCACTAAACTAAGGACTGACGCCTAAATGCTAAAGACTGCTTTTAACAAAACGAACCCAATTTCAAGCCAACCACGCTGGTTTACGAACAAAAGCGAAATTTTTTTCCAAAATTATAAAGATTCACTATATTGTAGCCGATAACAACGTTGCTAAATTCGTGGAATTGTTGCTTTTTTGCACTTCTGCGATATGAGCTTTTGGGGGCTCGCGTGTGCAGATGAGTATTTGTCGACCTGATTTACGTTAAAATCGGACATTGCTCCCGATTCCCGGATATCGCCTTTACGCGATCCAATGGGCATGCTGCACAAAGAATGGGGCGGTAATACAGAGCATCCACGTCACAATGTTGCAAGGATGATGCGGGGAATGGCCTCGCTTTCTCACGACAGGTAATTGAGGCATAAACAAAAGGAGTAATAATGCAACCGAAAACAACTACTTTCCTGACCGTGTTGGCAATATTGGTATTTGCTCTGACGGGCTGCTATTCGGCACATCCGGAAGACGTCGAGTTCTTTACCATGCCGTCTGAGGTGGATGTAACAAGCGATAGCTACATCCTCCACCCGCCCGACGAAATCGAGGTGCACTGTTCACAGGTGCCTGAGATCAATCTTGTCACCCAGCAGATTCGCCCGGACGGCAAAGTCGCATTCGAGGGGATCGGTGAGATCTACGCCACAGGCAAAACACCGAAACAGTTGGCTGATATCATGCGTGAGAAGATCATGGCCTCGTATTCGCTGACCGGAGAGCATCCCGTTGATGTAAGCATAGTGACATATCGAAGCAAGTTTTACTACGTCGTAGGGCAGGTCTACCGGTCCGGCCCCAAATTATTTACCGGACGCGATACGGTGTTAAAAGCAATCTCGGCAGCTCGTCCGGCACACACCGCCTCTTTGCGCGAGATCCAGGTGATAAGGCCGTCTGCCGACAAAAACATAAAGCCCAAAATCTTCCAGGTCGATTACGACAAGATGAGAGCTCACGGAGATACGAGCAAGAACGTTCTCCTGGAAGAAGGCGACGTCATTTTTGTTCCACCTACAATACAAGCAGCTATAGGACTGACCCTTGAACAATTGTTAAGGCCTGTCGGCCAGGTCGCTTTCACCTATGGGTCTCTTACTACGGGCACACCAAGCTATTAACAACACAGAGCCACAGATATTAGTGAACAGGCTTAAAGGAAATGCGGCGAAAAGAATCTCTGGCGAAAAAGCATGCCTTGGCGGAGGCGGAAGCAAGCGAACTGAAGAAGCTCAAAATATGGGACAAAGTTCTGGCGACTAAGGCCAAAGAGCTTGCGGCTTTGTCAATCACCAGCCCCGCCGCATTGGAACAAAGTCGCGGCAGGATTGTCGATATCGGAATCGCCGCCTGGCAATTAGGAGGCCTTGGCTGTATGCGACATCTGCATTCAATGGCGGTCCAAACTTGCGGGCAGAACTCTCGGGACACAAGAAGCATGGACTTTGTTTCCGCCTGCTGGGATGGAATCGGAAATTGGTAAAGCAGTTGACACAAGGCGGTCAACTCACTATCGTCGCCGCGAGCACCTTGCCATACTCTCAAGCACAAGATGCACCTGGGGATGGTTTCGTCCCAGGGTTTTGACCCACATTTTGTGCGCTTTGTCGTAAAAACGGCCCGCTTTGGCAAAGTTCTGTTCGGATTCGTATACCGATGCGATATTATTGAATGACTGGGCTATGTCAGGATGATCCTGTTTGAAAACCTGTTGCCTTATTTCCAGAGATAGCTGGAAGTAATCATGTGCTTTGGCATATTGTCCCCTGCTCTGATATAATACAGCCAGGTTGTTCAGAACATTCGCCGTGGTCGGGTGCACTCGGCCTAAGGAGTTGCGACACAACTCAAGATTACGACTGTAGAGCTGCTCGGCTTTTCTGAATTGACCGCGTTTTGCATATAACGCCGCCAGATTATTCAGGGCCGGGGCGACCGCTTGATTATTCCGCCCGAAAGCTTTTTCACATATCTTCAGTGACCGCTTATAAAGAATCTCAGCTTGTTCATATTTCCGCTCGGCGGCATAGAGTCCTGCAAGATTGTTCAATGATGTCGCCACCGCGGGATGGTTCGGGCCGAGATTCGTTTCCTTAATCTTCAGAGCACGCTTGCAGAGCATCTCCGCCTGTACGTATTTCGACTCCAATTTGGCAATTTCCGCAAGATTGTTGAGCAATGCCGCCACGGCAAGATGGTTCTTGCCGAATGCTTTTTCATTTATCTCAAGGGCGCGAGAATACAGCAGTTCGGCCTGTCGGTATTTAGCCTGTACTCTGTAAATCAGGCCAAGGTTATTCAGGGCTGTGGCAAGATTGGGATCTTCGGGGGCATAGTTTTGCTCGGCTATCGACAGCGCCTGCTCAGCCAGTCTCGCCGCCTTGACATAGTTGCCCTGCTTATGGAGGGCGACAACCTGAGAATTCAGATTGTCGGCCGGCGGCCTCTTGCCCTTATGCGTGTCGGCAACCAACAACAATAATAGGACACAAGTTATGTGTATTAACCGCTGCATTGCATTCGCCGCCCCTAAAAGATCGAACTGTTCCAATGCTTTTTCGGGGCAATCGAACATGAAACTTAAGGGAAACTTCCTCAGAGCGTGGAAGTATTTGGCTATTAAGTCGTCTGATAATGACCCGGGCCAGGAGGGGCTTCGAGGCGGGGTGTCATCGGAAGTTCATAAAAAAGCAGGACGCTGACAAAGCCAACGTCCTGCTCTATATAATGAATGCCCATTTGCGCCAACATGGGCGAAATCAGATTGTTACGGCGTAAACCTTATTGCATCGGCACAGGTGCTTGTCGGGGCCGACTGCGAGGCGATGGTAACGTCATAACTCGTGTTGGCGTTGAAGACGTACCGACCAATGTCATTCCACTGTCCGGCGTTTTCCAACTGGTTAATCACGGCGTTATCCGCTCCGCCTTGATGGTTGATTACCACCGGAACCGAAGCGCTCCTTGAGGGCCATTCGCTCCATCGCATCGACAGCGTATAACTCCCAGTCGTCTCCGGTGTGAAGGTCCATGTGTAAGTCGAACCGTCCCTGCTCCATACTGAGTCGGGGCCGTAGGGATTTGCACCGCCGGAAATCACCCATTCGCCGGTGAAAGAAGTTGCCGGGTCGCCGTTGTCGATTAAATAAGTTGCCAAGCCGCCGTTATCGATTATGGTTTCAACCAGAGTAAACCTTATTGCATCGGCACAGGTGCTTGTCGGAGCCGACTGCGAGGTGATGGTAACGTCATAACTCGTGTTGGCGTTGAAGACGTACCGACCAATAGCATTCCACTTTCCGGCGTTTTCCAACTGGTTAATGACGGCGTTATCCGCTCCACCTTGATGGTTGATTACGACCGGAACCGAAGCGCTCCTTGAGGGCCATTCGCTCCATCGCATCGACAGCATATAACTCCCAGTCGTCTCCGGCGTGAAGGTCCAGGTGTAAGTCGAACCATCCCTGCTCCAGACTGAGTCGGAGCCGTGGGGATTTGCGCCGCCGGAAATCTCCCATTCGCCGGTGGAAGAAGTTGCCGGGTCGCCGTTGTCGATTATGGTTTCAACGGTTTCAGTTACGGTAATTGTGACTGTTTCAGAGACCTGCAATTGTCCGTCAGATACCGTAAACGTTACATCATGGTCGCCGGCCTGAGCATTCGTCGGAGTCCATGAGAATGTATTGCCGATCAATTTCGAGCCTTCGGGAAGATTCTGTGCGGAATACGTTACAGCATCGCCGTCAGGGTCGTTTGCGTCCAGGTTGAACGTCAATGCATGGCCGGCGTCGACGGTCCTGTCACCGATGGGGCTTATCACAGGTTGACGGTTCACGTTATTGACGGTGATTGTGATCGTCTCGAAATCTTCAATCATGCCGTAGCTGGCCACGAATGTAGTTTCATATTCGCCGGCGTCGTCATATGTGGGTGTCCAGTCGAAAACATTGTTTGCAAGAGTCGGCTGACCCGGCAAATTATGCTCATGTATGGCAACGTCAACATCCGGGACGGTCGTCATTATCGTGAAATTCAAGTTTGTATTCACGTCGACCACTTTGTCGCCGATGGGATATAACGTGAACGGATAATCTTCGCCGAAGAGGGCCTGAATGTCGTCGGCGCCCACAGGCAAATTATAAAGACTGACAGTGCTATCGATCCCATCGAGAGCAAAGTTACCTCA
>JAGHBX010000560.1 GCA_021160785.1 Planctomycetota bacterium
CATGGTGCGGATTGTCATACAGCCGCCAGTAAACTTCTTCCTCCTTCAGCGTGCGGTGAAAACGCTCCAACAAACCAAGCTGCGTAGGTGTGCGATACTGAATACGAACATGCGAATACAAATCCTTAATGTGGCGACGAAACTTCCCGGCAATAAAAGTCGGGCCGTTGTCGGTAACCAGAAAAGGTATTTTCTCCAACCGCCCGTGAAGCCTCTCGGCCTCAGCCCGGGCAAGGTCTATCGCAAAGTTTGCATTGGCTGCACTGTAGCTGTCGGTAAGGTAGCAGGCTAACAGATATCGTGAGTAATAATCTATTACCGTCGCCGCATACCACCAGCCGTAACCCGCCATATAGACATAAGTTACATCCATCTGCCAAAGCTCGTTGGGGCCCTTGGGAAGCAATTCATAAAGCTTTGAAGGCTTTGTTCGGCTTTCGAGCAAACGTTGCTTTGCGACAACTGTAGTTTCGGCATAATTACAACTTTTTTCTTTGAATGAATATGGATAGAACAGACTGGTTTTTTAATTACCTTCCCGTTACCGACGAAGCGATCAAGCAGGGGTTATATGTCACCAGCGTGGGTTGCCAGCGAACAAGGCCGGGTGAGCATTTCCCCCCGCGGCAGCACCCGCTGGCCTACCACTTCCACTGGGAGGCGGGACGGACCTTGCCCGAGTTTGCGATAGTGCTCTTCACCGAAGGACAGGGCCAATTCGAGTCCGCAATCGCCGGCGAGCAGACGATATATCTGGACAACATCGTCATTATCACGCCCGGCCAATGGCACCGGTACCGCCCCGATCCGGCAACGGGCTATGTGGAACGCTGGATTTGCTTCAACGGAGAAACACCTCATGACTTGCTTGACTGCGGGCTGCTTGACCCGGTGGATACGGTAATGCGCGTGTCGCAGCCGGAGGCGCTTGTGGCACAATTTGACCGCATGCTGGATAACGTCCATAATCAGCCGGGCATCAACTCGATTGCCCTGACACATCACGCCCTGGCGTTGCTTGGAATGACGCTCACAATCACTGACCGGCAGCAGGATCGTGTCCACACACCCTCTGTGCGTGCCAGAACAGCCGCATCCGATCCGTTGGTCTCGCAGGCCCTGGACATTATCTGGACCTACTGCCATGGTACACTGACCGTAGCCAAGATCGTGGATCAATTGGCAACAACGCGCCGCACACTGGAAAGACGTTTCCGGGCCTCGTTGGGACGGAGTATTCTCGACGAGATAAACCACTGTCACCTCGGTCGCGCCAAACGCCTCTTGAGCGAGACAGGCCTGATCCTCAAACGTGTAGCGTACCTTTCAGGCTTCTCGTGTCCGGACCGAATGCGATTGGCCTTTCTAAGGTACATGAATCTCACGCCCACCCAGTATCGACATAAGACGTGATGATTGGGGGCCCCGGACGCTTGACGTGCGAAAGCCTGACGAGCGAAGTGGATTAGGTACACCGGTAGCCGTTGGTCACCCTCTGATCTTTCTAACCTGAGATAGAAACAATTCCCTGCTCCATACTTCAAGCGATGGCTGTTCAGTTACCTTAACAAACCTTCGAACGTCTTCTCGGGCCGCCGCCCAGTCAACTGAACTGACCTTGTTCTCAAGATGCTTAAGGCACCATTTCAAATCGACCTGAATATGCTCATTCTGCCAGGGGCCCTGCTGCTTCAAGGCCGAAGAAAGAAACTTATAGTTGATTCCAATATCTTGACTTGTGTACCATAGGAAATCATACCAATCTCTGCCTTTGACATATTCCCTGCATAGCAATGCGTGGAGCTTTCCCGCAAACAGACTCGGCTTATCCTGGACAGTAACAGAAGACACAAAAGGAAAATCTACATGTTTGATCTCCACCCCAGTGTACGATGGGGGATTGGTATCGACTTCAAATTTGACACGAACCTTCTTGAGCGGTCCTGATTTATCAGCATATTGTAATTGCAGGACCTTTCCCAGGGAATCATCCTTCAGGAAGGCCTTTCTAACTGCGATATCAGTTCTTGACCGATCAGCGATCTCAACATCGTAGCCATAGGCCTTCAGTTCACCAGAAACCGCCTGGAGGTGTGGTTGCAGCGCAAATTCCCTGTTCGTCTCCTTCAGGATGAAATCCATATCCTCACTGAATCTATTCAAACCATACAAGATGCGCAGACATGTACCGCCCTGAAAGGCGGCATGTTTGAAAAAATCCGTCCTGCCCAAGGCAGCTAACGCCACCTCCTGTGTGATCTCTCTGACAGCATGTTCTTCTTCAATGCTCGAGGCGCAGTTATATGAATCTAATCTGTCCTGAATCAACTTGATGCTCATAGATCCAAATCCTTCCTGAGCCCTTCAAGGAATCTCTTTACCCGATAATTTGAGTAGTTGCTGATAAGACCTTCCAGCGTGTCCCGAGTAACTTGCTCGAATTCCTCGGTCTCAATGCGCAGACTCCCAACGACCGGCTCAATCCCCGTCCAGTCTTTCTTCCGAGCGTAGACATAATCTGCCAAAGCCTTCAAAGGACTCGCCATTAAGAACACGTTTCCTGATTCATCGGTAAGCCGCTTCACTTCGCTATAGAACAGATCTTGAGGAATACGCTCATAGCTGAACAGTCCAAGAGGAGTTTTGAACTCCTTTGACTTCCTGGAAGATGCGTTGGTGATGCTGTGGACGGCCTCGGGAATCCAGCCATGCCAACTAAGCGCCGATTCCAGGCTGACATAAGACGGCCCGTAGACGTGCTGAGCCAAGGCGTAGAGGTTCATCCCTTTCTTCTGGTATTTACGGGCAAGACAGTACAATCCCCTGCGGATGTGAATGATCTCGCCACTGGCAATCGCACGTCTGACAAGGCCATACCTTCGATCCTCACTTCCGGGAAATAGAGTTGCCACATCCTGGCTGGTGAATTGGCTATGAGGCATTGATCCAAAAACTTGTTCAGTCAGCTTGTTCATATCTTCACCTGTTATCTTGGAGATACTGTCATCATATGACAGTATCTGGCAAATCATAATTATTATCGGCCAATACGGCAAGAGTATTTAACAAAACTGTCGAAAAATGACAGTATCCAGAAAATATGTCGTCCGATATTTGCCATAGCCAATGGACTCAATATCGCCCTAACTCCTGTATCAGCAGAAGTTTACGGCTTATTTGGCCCCGGTCATCGCACGGCTTGATCGAATCACCTCCGACTCGCTCCCCACGCTTTCGCACCTCAAACGTCCGAGGCCCTTGCCGCAGCTTCCTCTGGGGCTGATCAATGCGCCGAAGCGCACTTTCTAACCCCTGACAGTAGTTTACACCCCGAAAGGCGCTTGATCTATTGCAGCCTTGACAAGTAACATGGCCGCAGATATGATTATTTGTGCGTTACGAGTCCCAAAGTAGATAATTCGCAGTTTCCTGCATAGCAGGTAGTTTATCAGCTCTTGCGGTATGTGGTTTGTGGGGCAGTGCAGAAAGAGTTAGGTAGAATGGTACAAGAGATTGAATGTTGTGTGCACGGTACCGAATGTGACCTCAGGAACTTTCTTTGGGACAGGATGTGCCGATTCAAGAGACTTCAAGGGTACTTGCTTTTTGTTGCCTTCTTAGGCTGCGATATTATACTTTTTCATCGCACGTTGTGGGTATGGGTATCGTGTGGGCTCCTTGCTCTGTGGGCGTTACCCTTTGTGATTGCAGCCGTAATAGCAAGGAAGCTGTACCGGTCTCAATCTAAGGGCCCGGGCGAAGAAGGGGGAACAATTGTCATGATCTGAGGGTGCTGGCCATCGACGAAATCGCCCTCCGCAAAGGACATAACTATATGACCGTAGTCATGGATTACTTCAGCGACAGGCAGAAAGTTAAGAAGACTCTTGATGACTGGTGCGAAATGGCCAGGCAAATTGAACATCCCTCGGTGAAAGCATTTATCAAGCGTCTGCGTTTCTTCGAGTACGGCATCTTGAACCATGCCGACTACCCTATAGGAACCAGCAGACTTGAGGGAGTCAACAACAAGATTAAGGTTATCAAACGTAAAGCGTATGGTTTTCATGATTCAGAATATTTCGCATTAAAAGTAAAACAGGCCTTCGCAGCCTGAAAATCAACCAACTTTTTGGGAGTTGAACCTACAAAAAGTTATACGCCATAAAAAACGTGTCAAACGCAAAAGAAAAAGCCTTTGTAAGCTTCTTGCTCACAAAGGCTTATCAAAGCGCGCCCGGCAGGACTCGAACCTGCAACCTTCGGATTCGAAGTCCGGAACTCTATCCAATTGAGCTACGGGCGCCGATTAGTGTATTGGGGACAATTAAACAGTCCCGACGGATATCTGTCAATCAGCGATTTGGCAACTTTGGTTTTTTTTGTAACTGTTGGTCGTAGAATATACGTTTTTGAGGGGTTGTTGACTTTTTGGGCGGTTTGGCGTAGTATATTTACCTGATATCAGGATGGTTGATCACTTTTTTATTGGAGCGTGAAATGGACCCTTCAATCTTCAAAGCTTACGATATTCGGGGCGTTTACCCGGATCAGTTGGATGAGACGGCGGCCTGGAAGATCGGTCATGGTGCAGCGCAGTTTTTGCGTTCGCTGCTGCGGGGCTATGAGCGGGGCCAGGCGAACGCTCAGTCGGTATGTGTGGGTTGCGATATGCGGACGCACAGTCCGGCGCTTGTCAAGGCTCTGACGGAGGGGATGAATTCGGCGGGCGCAAACGTGATTGACATCGGGATGATCGACACGCCTCAGATGTACTTTGCGATCAATCACCTGGGGACTTGCGGCGGTGTGCAGGTTACGGCGTCGCACAATCAGGCGCAGTACAATGGGTTCAAGATTTCAGGTAAAGAGGCAAGGCCCGTCGGTGCGGATACGGGGTTGAAGGAAATTAAACATATTGCGATGTCATTGGTGCACACGCGGATCAAGGCGGACGGGCTTGTGGAAAAGTGCGACCTGACGGAAGAATACGCCGAGCATGTGCTGAAGTTTCTAAATCCCCGGCTCAAACCGTTGAAGGTGGTGATCGATGCGTCCAACGGGATGGCGGGCAAGGTGGTTCCTGCGATTTTTGCGGATCTGCCGATAGAGATGATCGGGTTGAACCTGCGGCATGACGGCAGTTTTGTTCACGATCCGAATCCGCTGGTGGAGGCGAATCTTGCGGGATTGAAAGAGATAGTGCTCCGTGAAGAAGCCGATATAGGTATCTGCTTTGACGGGGACGCCGACCGGCTGATGATGGTGGATGAAAAGGCGACGAATGTTACGTGTGATCTTGCCACGGCGCTGATGGTTCCGTACTTCCTGAGGGACAATCCCGGTTCGGCGGTGGTTTACGATCTGCGCAGCAGCCACGTGGTTCAGGAAGAGATTATCAAGCACGGGGGGACACCGCGTCGCGAGCGGGTGGGGCACAGCTATATGAAGAAGACGCTGCGCGACAGCCATGCGGTGTTCGGCGGCGAGTTGAGCGGCCATTTTTATTATCGGGACAATTATTATGCCGATTCGGGTATGATCACTTTGGTGCATATTCTGAACATTCTCAGTGAATCGGACGAGCCTCTGAGCGAACTGATCAAGCCGCTGAGGCGCTATGCAGGCAGCGGCGAGATCAATTTTGAAGTTGAGGATAAAATCGGCGCGATGGAGCGGCTGAAGCGCAAGTACAACCAGGGTCAGATTGACGATCTGGACGGCGTGACGATCCAGTTTCGCCAGTGGTGGTTCAACTGTCGGGCGAGCAATACCGAGCCGCTGTTGAGGCTGAATGTCGAAGCGCAGGACGAAGATATGCTGCGGGCAAAACTCGATGACCTGAAGGCTTTTCTGGGCGAGCCGGTTGATCATTAGGTTGTGCGCGTCCGGCACAAAAATTCATAGCTCCATCTATTTAAACCAAAGATCAGCAAATGGTTCAAACATTCTTTCTTGCAACTGAGCATATATCGTTCAGAATGAGCATTTGCGTTAGCCCTGGCAAGAAGAATTTTTCGCGTCTGCAAGTGAATGACAAAGAAAACAAAAGCCGTGGTTAGACCTCTGAAAGCCCAGACTTCCTTTTGAAACATATTAGCACAAAGAACAATTACTCGAATTGGATGTCGGCGAGTACGAACTGGACGCTGGAGTTTCCGTTGTACGTGTTTATCTGCGGTTCGTATGCTACGTTGAAGCCGTCGGATTCGAGCAGTTTCTTTTCGAGCTTTCCCATGCCGAAACCTATGCAGCGGACCGAGGCGGTGTTGTCGGTGATGGCGATCTGGAGGTGGTCTCCTTTTGCCCCGACCCTTCTTGGCGGCGACATCCAGCGAACGCCGCGTGTTGCGAACAGAGGCTTCGGATTGCCCTGGCCCGTCGGCTCCAGCAGTGAAAGCTCTTTGACCACCGAATGAGACATATCCGAAATGGAACAGACCCTGTCAATATTGAGCTTCGAGACGAGCTTTTCTTCGTCCAGATTCTGCTGAGCGTACTCCTCGATCGCCGCGGTGAAACCAGCGATATTGTCTTTTTCAATCTTCAGGCCCGCCGCCATCGCGTGCCCGCCGAAACTGACAAGGTGCTCGCTGCAGGCCCGGATCGCCGCCAGTATGTCAAACCCCTCGACAGACCTTGCCGAGCCTTGGGCGATGCTGTTGGCGGTACTGATCATAATCGTCGGCCGAAAATATTTATCGATTACCCGCGACGCCACAATGCCCACGATCCCGCCGTGCCATTTTTCATCGGCAAGCACAATCGTTTTGTGATCGGGATGGTTCAGGCCGGCGGCGGTTATCATATCGGCAGCCTGCGAAAAAATCTTTCGCTGATATTGCTGTCTGAGTCTGTTCTGGTCCTTGAGGTACCCGGCGATCTGGGCGCATCGAACCTCACTGTCGCTGGTCAGCAGTTCCACGGCGAGTCGGGCATGGCCCATGCGTCCTGCGGCGTTGAGCATCGGGGCAAGGCGAAAGGCGACGTGGTAGCTGTCCATATCCTTGCCGCCAAGATCGGCTGATTCGAGCAGTGCCCTTATCCCCATCAGGTTCGATTCGCCCAGGGTCTTCAGGCCGTAACTGGTCAGCACCCTGTTTTCGCCCCGCAGGTCCACGACATCGGCAATCGTTCCCATCGCCGCTAATGTCGTGGCGTCGAGAAGGAACCGGCGAAACTCGCTGCTGGTCTGTCCGCCTGCCTTGTATGTATTGACCAGCGCCCAGGCTAATTTCAGCGCGACCATGGCGCCAGCGCTATCTGGATTGGGATAATCTTCCATGCGCGGGTGCACGATGGCTTCGGCCTGCGGCAGGATGTCGGCTGCCTGATGATGGTCGGTGATAATCATATCCATGCCGAGTTCGGCGGCAAGCTCGGCCTGGCTGACCGCCGTGATGCCGCAGTCGACGGTTATGATTAGACGCGTGCCGTTTTGAGCCAACTGCCGGATCGCTTCATCGTTAAGGCCGTAACCTTCGTCGAGGCGGTGCGGAATATAGTACTCGACCCGCCCGCCCAACATGGTCAGCAGATGCCACAGGATCGTGACACTGGTTATGCCGTCTACATCATAATCGCCGTAAACGGTGATCAGTTCGCCGTCGGTGAGCCCACGGCGAATTCGTTCGACGGCACGGCCTATTTGCGACAGTCTGTCCGGCTCGATCAGGTCGGTAAGCTTGGGTGAGAGAAAGGCTCGGGCCTTGTCGGGATCGGCAATATCACGGTTAATCAGTACCTGCGCAAGCACCGGGCTGACTCGAAGCGCCCGCGCCAATCCGGGCGCCCGGTCATCGGCGCGGCGAACATGCCATGTTTTCTTCTGCATCCCTGCGGCAATAGCCATACGTTACAAACCCTTCCTCGCTGACTGACAGAGCCCATCTTCCATCAAGAACATCACTGTGATATTATCTGGCTAACCGCAAACAGTCAACATAAAATCAGACACGATGACCCGTAAGCTGTGTACGTGTTTGGCGACCTCGAAGAACCGCTTATCTGGGATCGCGGGCGAGACGCCCCCGCTACGCGCCCCCGGTATCTTGCCGGCGTAAAAAAGCTTGCAAGTTGTTTGCACAGCGGGTATTGTGTGGGCGTATATTCAATGATATCCACAGCCGGCGTGGGACTCGCGGCCGGCGAAGTTTTGCTAACTCCATATTTTACAGGGATTTGATAATGACAGTATCTTTGAAGACAAAGGGTCTTACCGACATTGATGAGCTTTGCGTGCAGACTATTCGTTTTTTGGCTATGGACGGGGTTCAAAAGGCCAAATCGGGCCATCCGGGGATGCCGATGGGTATGGCGGCGGCGGCGTATACGCTGTGGATGCGTCACCTTCGTTTCAACCCGCAGAGCCCGAAATGGATAAACCGGGATCGTTTCGTCCTGTCTGCGGGCCACGGCAGTATGCTGCTGTATTCGCTTCTGCACCTGACCGGATACGATCTGCCGTTGGATGAACTCAAGAGGTTTCGGCAGTGGGGCTCTTTGACGCCGGGCCATCCCGAATACGGCCAAACGCCCGGCGTGGAAGTTACGACAGGGCCGCTCGGCCAGGGGATCGGCAACGCGGTCGGCATGGCGATTGCGGAAAAATACTTAGCCCAGCGATATAACAAGCCCGGCTACGATATCTTCGATTACAACATGTATGTCATCGCCGGCGACGGCTGTCTGCAGGAAGGCGTTTCCTCGGAAGCGTCAAGTCTGGCGGGGCATCTGGGACTTGACAACCTGATCGTCATTTACGACGACAACTACATCACTATCGACGGCGACACTTCGCTTTCGTTTACCGAAGACCGCGCCAAACGCTACGAAGCCTACGGATGGCATGTGCAGGTTGTCGGGGGCAACGGCAATGACATGGTCACCTTCGAAGAGGCTGTTGAAAAGGCAAAGGCCGAGAAGGACCGTCCGAGCCTGATCCAGTTCCGTTCGCATATCGGCTTCGGCAGTCCGCATTTCCAGGACTCTAACACCGCTCACGGTTCGCCGCTGGGCGAAGATGAGATAAAGCTGATAAAAAAGAATTTCGGCTGGGATCCGGAAAAGACCTTCCATGTGCCCGACGGCGTGCGCCAGCACATGGCAAAAGCTGGCGAGGAAGGCGCCAGACTGCAGGAAGCCTATTGTGAAATGTTCAAGAAGTATGCGAGCGCCCATCCGGAACTTGCACAGGAATTGAAGGATGCCCAGGACAAGAAACTCGGTATCGATATCGACGAACTGTCGCCGAAGTTCGAGGCGGGCGCATCCGTGGCGACCCGCAAGGCCTCCGGGGCGGTGCTCGATGCGCTCATGCCGAAACTGCCCCTGGTTTTGGGCGGCTCGGCTGACCTGACGCCGTCGAATAATACGAAGTTCAAGGGCGCTGAGGATTTCCAGAAAGACAACCGTGCGGGCAGATACCTGCACTACGGCGTTCGCGAGCATGCAGGGGCCGCAATCGTTATCTGTATCGGTGTAGGTGATCTAATCGGGACTGACGGGATGTAATTGG
>JAGHBX010000373.1 GCA_021160785.1 Planctomycetota bacterium
ATGCAGGGTCGTGGCGGTCGTGGTGGTCGGGGTTTTCGCGGGGGAAGAGGTGGCAATGGTTTCCGGGGAGGAGGTCTGGCAGGGAGGCTTGGATTAACCAACCGACAGCTTGAAATGGCCGAAGAATACGATCCTGACTTTCAGGTTGACATTGAAGGACTTCGCAGCGACTTGCTCCAGCGGCGTGCAAATCTGCTTACTGCGTTTGAGAACTCCCAGATCAGTGACATAGACTTACTGAAGAACATTGACGAGCTTATCACAGTAAGCAATCGAATAGAAAAACGTGTCACGGAACATCTTCTGACGCTGCGGCCATATCTTGGCGTTGAACAGCAGAAAAGGCTGGTCGGTCTGTGCAGAGGCTGCGGTATGAGCCAATAGAGATTTCACAGAAGATAATCGGACTAATTGACGGACTACATGGGTCGGCAACTTATGATGTGAGTTGCCGGCCTTTTCTGCTTGCCGATATCGATATTTATTACAAATCTGGAAAATAATTCAAAAAAACTGCTTGACGGACAGGATGGATACCGATACATTAGTGGCATATGCCAATAACTATTAGGGTAATGTATGCCGCGACCATTTAAATGCAGGAAAGTTGGGCGTCAACCCGAGGTTGCTTATTTCAAACCCGGCGGGGCGCCTGCATGCAGAGTGGAAGAAGTCGTTCTTGCTGTGGATGAATTCGAGGCTGTTCGTCTGGCGGACCTTGATGGGTTGTACCAGGATGATGCGGCGAAAAGGATGAATATTTCCAGACAGACTTTCGGGAATATTGTCGGCTCTGCTCATAAGAAAATAGCAGATGCGATCGTAAACGGTAAAGCTATTAAAATTGAAGGGGGCGTCTATCAAATGGAACAAATGAGAAAATATGAAAAGATGTAAAAATGAGAATATGTATTCCAACGACTGATAATGAAAAACAATTGTCCCATGTGTGCGATCACTTCGGCAGTGCACCGTATTTTACAATTTATGATTTTGAGGCGGATGTTTATGAAACTGTGAACAACACAGGCCAGGACCAGGGAGCATTGCAGAAATTGAATGATGGCGGTATAAAAGTGCTCAGAGCAAATCAGTCAACGGTGAAGGATATAGTTGACGGATTTGCCGAGAATAAGCTGGAAGAGATTGATCCTGAAAATGCTTGTCGGAATCATAGCTGTCATTGAGATTGAAATTTGCCGAATATTGTTGTTGCCGCCATGTTGAAGTTGGTATATAATTGAGTATCAAGAAATATTAACTGGCTACAAAAAAGATGGCCTATGTCTCCAAAAAATGGTCTGTAAATCCTGGGCGGGTGCGGGTATTCCTCGCATTTATATATCTGTTCGTAACCTTTGGTATTCCACTAAGCCATACATGTCAGCCTGTTGACAATGAAGTGCATCACACAGCCACCCTTAATCAAAACAGCCTTTCTGAAAAGGCTGATTCCCACAACATGTATTGTGCAGCATGTCTATTCTCGCTGACTTGCAAAACCTTTAAATTTTACTCGAATCATTATTTGTACTTAACACAAACTATTGTAAGAACTCAAGTCTTACCGCAGTTGAGCTTTATCAAACAAATCGATTGGTTCTGTTCAGCTCCACTACGGGCACCTCCGAGTATCGCCTCCTGACATAGTGGCAAAGTATAGATTCTCTGCTGTGCCCACAGTGCGTCTTCTCGAAAAACCTATAGATATATTTTTAAGCTGATCTTGCCTGGATATATTTTATAGTTCAAAAAAATGGAATTGAAGGAGGCTTAAAATGTCAAGAATGCCGATCACACTGACGCTATTGCTCGTGGTGCTGTTTTCCAGCACCACAATAGCTCAGGAAAAAGACGGCGATATAGTACGGTTAAATACAAAGGTTTTACAACTTCAGCAGCAGATCATTGAGATGCAAAAGAAGCATGACTCTGAGATCAAAGCCTTAAAACAGCAGGTAGACAAACTCGCCGGCCAGACTGACAAGCCACAAGCCAAAGATGAACTTGCAGCCCTGCGAGAATTGGCAAAGGCCAAAGTAACGGAAGAAGTTATTGCCGAAAAAGAGCTTGAAGAGACAACTTTTAAATCCCGCGGACTTGGCCTACAGGCCCTGAATCCTGAAATCAGCTTTGCCGGAGATTTTTTATTTTCCACCAGACAGGATAGTACTTCTGACCAAAGCAGCAATTTTGATTTTCGTGTTCTTGACATCCATGTTGAGTCGTGGCTGGATCCGTACACACGATTCAAGGCGGCGATACCGGTAACCGAGAGCGAAACCAAGCTTGGTGAAGGATATATAACTTTGTATGACATCGCCGACGACCTGAATTTAACCTTTGGTAAATTCCGCCAACAGTTTGGTGTTGTTAACCGCTGGCACAAGCATGGCTTGGATCAGGTTGACTTTCCCTTGGCTCTTCGCCAGGTTTTCGGTAACGGCGGCTTGAATCAAAGTGGCTTGAGCCTGGATTGGTTGATGCCGCCTGTCGGTGGTGCTTCACAGCAATTGACTTTCCAGGTTACAGATGGTTCAAATGATCGCTTATTTGGCGGCAACACGTCTAACAGGCCCAGTTTGCTTGCACACTATAAAAACTACAGGGATATATCGAAAGATACATACCTCGAATACGGTCTTACCGGCCTTGTCGGCTGGAATGACCAATGGGAAGTAACTAATACAACACAGGACCATCGGGAAATGACAACTGTACTTGGTGCGGATTTGACCGTTCTCTGGGAGCCTACCGAGAAAATGCGTTATCGCAATGTAGAATGGCGAAGCGAGGCGTATTGGCTTAACAAGGATATTCTTGCACCGGATGGTTCAGGCGAAGACACCATCAATGCCTGGGGACTGTACAGTTATCTGCAGACTAAGGTTTCACGTACAATTGATATCGGTATTAGAGGAGATTATTTTGTGCCTGACACCAAGGGCTATGCGGAGAATCCCAACTGGACATCGCTGTCACCATTGGCGGTAACCGGAGATAATCCCTATCTCTGGCAGGTAAGTCCATATGTTACCTGGCAACAAAGCCCATTTGTCAAGTTTCGCATTGAGTATGATCATTCTGACGGCAGGGGCATAGATAATCCTGAAGACGTTGTCTGGTTTCAGTGTATATTCGCTGCCGGTCCACACAAACATGAACGTTACTGATAGAAGGGATCAATATTATTATGAAAAATATACTACCAATACTTGGTTTGACCTTAGTCTTCTTAACAACGAGCGTGGTTGCTCAAACACATTTGAATATCGTTACAACTTTACCCGACTACGCCTTTTTCGCTAAGGAAATTGGTGGAGATAGAGTTTCTGTTAAAGCGATTGTCCGTGGCGATCAGGATGCACACTTTATCCGTCCCAAGCCTTCATTTGCTACTGCGTTGAGAAAAGCCGATGTCTTTGTTGCTACAGGTTTGGATCTGGAACTTTGGGTTCAAACAGTAATAAATAGTTCCGGTAACGGCAGTATTCGCAGTGGGCAATCCGGTTACGTTTCTGTATCTACCGGCATGAATTTACTGGAAAAACCTAAGACGATGTCAAGAGTTGAAGGTGGTCTTCATGTTTACGGCAATCCACATGTCACTTGCAGCCCCATCCAAATGAAAGTGGCAGCTCGCAATATAGCGACCGGTTTGATCAAGAACGATCCGGAGGGCAAGGAAGTTTATCTTCAAAACCTCAAGGAATTACATAACAGAATCGATGAATGTTTGTTCGGCAAAAAGCTGGTGGAAATGTTGGGTGGCGATACTTTGTGCAGCCTTGCCGAAAAGGATAAGCTTATACCTTTCCTGCAAGAACAACAATTTGAAGGTAAAGCCTTAATCGAATATCTGGACGGATGGATGGGAAAAATGCTTCCATTAAGAGGTGCGCCAATTGTCACTTATCATAAGAATTGGATTTACTTTGTTAAGCTCTTTGGGCTGAACGAAACAGGAACTGTCGAACCCAAGCCCGGAATACCGCCTTCACCTAAACATGTTACCGGTTTAATTAATTTGATGAAAGAAAGAGACGTCAGGATCATTTTAGCAGCTAATTATTTTGATAAACAGCAGATAAAAACAGTAGCCGCCAGAACAAACGCCGAAGCCGTGATTGTTCCGATATACGTAGGCGGTGCAGATGGAACAGAAGGTTATTTCAAGCTTGTAGATTTCTGGGTTGACGGTCTTTTGAAGGCTGCAGAAAAGAAGGGCATTTTGAACAAATAGTGATAAAGGAAGCATGGTATGACTTCTGAAATAGTTAGTTTTTTTTCAGTCCAGATTGCTTTGATAGCTGTGGTGTTAATTTTGCACACTTATATAGGCTTACACATCATCAGGCGTACATTGATATTCTCTGATTTGGTGCTCGACCAGCTTGCAGCTTTTGGTGCTATGGCCGGGATAGCTTTAGGGATAGAATACGGCACTTTCGGCTCGTATCTGTCCTCCATGTTTGCTGTGCTTTTTGGAGCATTGTTACTTGCCTTGTTGAAACCAAAAAGTCGAGCAATACCTCGTGAAGCCGTTATCGGGATTATGTACGCAATGGCATTGGCGGCTTCACTGCTATTAGGTGACAAACTTTCCGGCGGCGGAACCTATGTGACCAAAACCCTTGCCGGCTCTATGCTCTGGGTCACATGGCCCCTGGTTAGTATAACGGCTGTGGTGTATATTTTGCTTTTGGTGTTTCACTTTATCTTCCATCGAAAGTTTATTGATCTGGCAGAAAAGCCTGACACGGTAAAAAACGTGAAATTCTGGGATTTTCTGCTGTTTGTGACCCAGGGTATTATTACGGTTTTAATCGTTCCCATCGCAGGGGTACTTTTGGCTTATGCGTTCTTGATGATTCCTGCAGCCATAGCGGCTATGTTTACTAAAAGGTGGGCCGGGGCGGTATTATTGGGTTGGAGTATTGGTTTTGTTGCTTGCCTGGTTGGCTTATATTCATCGTACTATTTCAATCTGCCATATGGCCCCAGTCTGGTTCTGTCCCTGGGTATTTTCTTTATTGCGGGGATAATTGTTCGATGCCTGCTTTCCAACAACAGGTTAGTTTCGATGGAAGGAGCCCAATAATGCCGCAAATAATTCAAATTCTTGGCCTGCCCTTTTTGGTCTGTATTTTGATGAGTTCTATTCTTGGGTTCTTAGGGACACATGTGCTTAAAAGGGAAGTGATTTTTGTTGATATTGCCCTGGCACAAATTGCAGCGGTAGGTTCAATCGCAGCACATATGGCATTTGAAGCACATGGTGATTCACCCATAGCATATCTATGTTCCTTCGGATGTGTTTTGTCAGCAGCGGGGTTTTATGCTTTTGTAGGCAGCAGGATTTTTCAGATATCACTTGAAGCAGTTATTGGTATTTCTTATGCAATTGCGGCGGCGGCAGTTCTTTTCCTGGTTGGGATTGCACCAGGAGGCCATATGCACATCCAGAACATTCTTTCCGGCAGTATCCTTTGGATAAACGTCCGGCAGATAATTATATGTTTTATGGTTTTTGCAGCAACAGGATTTTGTTTTTATCTTATCCGGCAGCCAATAACCGAAAT
This sequence comes from Planctomycetota bacterium, assembly GCA_021160785.1. Taxonomy (GTDB): domain Bacteria; phylum Planctomycetota; class Phycisphaerae; order Sedimentisphaerales; family Anaerohalosphaeraceae; genus B28-G16. The sequence continues at coordinate 5,583 of JAGHBX010000373.1, forward strand.
ATCAAATTGTTATAACAATGGGACAACCAGAAGTCTTAGGGTCGTCTTCTGGGATTTCATTTTCTACATGTTGCTCGGTATCGTGATTACTTTATCAGTCCAGATCGGAGGGGTAGTCGTTGTATTTGCATACCTGATAATACCTGCTACTATCTCATCTGTTTTCTCTGCAAAATCAAGGCTGCAACTTGCCATAGTTTGGATGTCGGCGATAATTGCATCATTGGGTGGGTTGCTGTTCGCTTATCGCTTTGATTTTTCAATTGGACCGGCTATTGCAATGTTTCTTGGATGTGAGTTGATAATAGCTTCCCTTATCGCCCGATTCTGTCAAGGTACCTTGCAATTGGAAAGAAAATAAAGTGGTGAATATACAAGAAAGGGTGTAAATATGAGAATATGTATTCCAACGATTGATCCTGAGAATGCTTGTCGGAATCATAGCTGTCATTGAGACTTGCCAATGGATTTTGGGAAATTAAATATCACAATAAACCCTATAGGTGTGATACACTCTCCTTACAAGGAGCCGAGAGACATGCCTATCCAGGGGATATTCGAGCCGGAGGCGGAAGCCTGGGTCGAACTCAAGGAGGAATTCAGTGACGGCCTGAAGGATCTTGAAGGGTTCAGCCATGCGATCCTTCTGTACTACTTTCACAGATCGAGCAAAGAGCAGATTCAGGGCCGCCCCTTCCTCGAAGACGCCACCCATGGAATATTTGCGATAAGAAGTCCTCACCGCCCCAACCATATTGGGCTGTCTATCGTGAAGATCAGTTCGATTAATGGTAACAAGCTGTATTTCAGGGAGGTGGATGTCCTGGATCAAACTCCGCTGTTGGATATAAAACCCTACGTGAAATACTTTGATGTACGGGAGAGCGTGATCTCCGGCTGGCTGGACAAACACTTTGAAGACGGCCATGCTCCGGAAAGAACAATTTTGAGATAGCGCAGGAACAGGGAACAATGGAAAACATCACAAAGAAAGATACAAAAACGGATGGCTCGGATATGTGCCAATTGTGTACTGTGCAAACATGCTCGAAAGAAGCAAAAAGGGTTAGCCTATGGAATGGTGAAACATGGATCCCGGATATGCCCTTTCTGCAGAGCCTATGAGAACGTCTACGGCAGAAAATCCCATGAGCCTTATGAAGTTTGATTGCAGCAAGATTGAAAGGAAATGAAGAAATGAACGCAAAGGAGTTTTTGGCCAAATTCAAAACCGATTTAGAGAAGATGAAAGCACAGTCAATTGCAACGGTAAGCGGTTTTGCCGGGCTGTTCGGCAAGACGATGGCGGAGGGAGTTCTTACCGTCAGGGAAAAGGAGCTGGTCGCCATGGGAATAGCCGTCGCCTGTCAATGTGAGCCCTGCATTATACTGCATGTGCAGAAATGCCTCGCTGCCGGAGCTTCCAAAGAGGAAATACTGGAAGCTTCAGGGGTGGCGGTGATGATGAGCGGAGGTCCGGCATATACGCACATACCGATGGTGATAGACGTCATAGATGAATTGCAAAGTCAATAATGTCATATATCTATGTTGCAATCCAGGTGCTGTTTATCATTTTGATTGGCGGCGCCGGGCCGATTATACCCAGGAATATTGCCATTCTTACCGGAACAGCAATCGGTGTGCTTACGATGTTTTGGGCATTATGGACTATGCGATTAAGTAACCTGAATATGATGCCTGACTTGTATGCCCGAGTAAGGATTGAGTCCACGGCGGATTGAGTCCACCCGGTCCTGTCGGCAATTTCATTGTAACTAAGGCATATGGGAGCGATGCCCCTGTCAATGTCGTAGCCCTCTCTTCCGATGAAGGCGAAGAGTTGGCGCTGCCCATTTCGATCCTGTGGACTGGTTCACAAAGAAAACGTGATGGCGCTGACATCAACCTGAGCAACAAAGTTAACCTGGTCGACCTCACCTTCCTTGCGGACCGCTGGCTTAGATCTGATTGCACAGCTCCCGACTGGTGCGACGGAGCAGATATCAATCCCAAACTTTCTGACAGAGGCCAAGTCAATATTACCGACTTTGCCATCCTATGCCATCACTGGCTGGACAATAACTGCGATTAACCAAAATGACCTATTTTCAATCGCCCATCAATGACCTATTTTGAACGCCTCGCCACATTTGACAAACAAGGTATATACAAATGTTGACCTGTCTTAGCCGCCCCAAGCCGATTTGCCGGTGAACGCGGCCTTGAATAAAGAGGTTGCCGAACTTGCCGAGTAAATCATGAAACTATCGAAGAACTCCTCCATCCTGGTTGCTTTTTTGTGTTGATTAATCCTGTAGTATAATGGATAATGTAATCCATCATAGGGAGGGCGCCATCGAAAAGTGAAATGTCGCCCCGTCTGCGGGGCGGGCAGACAGAGGGAGATGCGACCGGGCGCCGGCAACCGGAACAAGTGATTGAAGCCGATTCCTGTGCAAGTCGGCACACCCGGCGACAGTTGTGAAGGGATAGTATAGTGAAACTGCCGATTCCTATCCTGTATAACAGAGTGCGATGGCTGGTCAACCTCCGTTGGATTGCCTGCCTCGGAGTTGTGATTGTCGTCTGGCTGGCGTCTGCCGTGCTCAGGGTTGTGCCGGATCCTGCCCCTCTGTATATCATCGCAGGGGCGATGGTGGCCTACAATTCTGCTTTCGCAATTCTCGAGAGACTCAGAGACTGGAATGATACAAATCTCGACAGGAACATTTGCATACAGATGACCCTGGACCAGATTGCATTAATTCTGCTCTTGTACTTCTCCGGCGTGCCGTACAATCCCTTCATATTCTACTTCGTGTTCCACATGACGATTGCGGCATTGCTGTTGCGCGGCTGGGCGCCATACTTTTTCGCCGGCCTGGCCTCACTGCTGGTGGGCCTGGTCCTGCTGTTGGAGTACCTTGGCTGGATACCGATTTGGCGCCTTGAACTCGAGCAGGGGTCTCATGCGCTGGGCGGTCCGATCAATGAACTGGATGAAGCTTACCTCGTCGGTTTCTTTGTCGCTTTCTCGACAATGCTGTGGATCACCGTCTACTTCACCTCTTCGGTTCACAACTACCTGCACAAAGCCCAGGCCGTAATCCGCCAGCAGGAAAAGATGCTCGGAATAAGCCAGCTTGTCGCCGGCATCGCTCACCAGATCAGCAATCCACTCGACGGCATTCAAAACTGCCTCAAGACAATAGGCAGAAGCGTCAAGGACGATCAGCGTCTCAGCAAGTACGTGGAATTGATGACGGAGGCCCTGGAACGTATCGAACGCACAGCCCAGCGCGTCCAGACATTCGCAAGACCGCACGGGCTGAAGCTCGAGGCCACAGATGGCAACAAAGCCGTAGAGGCGGTCGTCGCATTGTTAGGCAATACCCAGGCACAAGGGGTGGAAATCGTCGTTGGGTCCAGCCATATACCCCCGGTATTGAGCGATCAGTACACTCTGCAGGAGGTGATATTCAACCTGTGTACGAATGCGCTGGCGGCAATGCCAAACGGCGGAACATTGTCAGTCCGCACGTTTCTGCCTGAGGTCGAAGAATTCAGCCAGTTCCGGAAGGTCGCCATCGAGGTCGCCGATACCGGCTGCGGCATCGACAGTGACAATATCGACAGGATATTCGAACCGTTCTTCACTACAAAATCCCACAGCGGCGGAACCGGTTTGGGTTTGACTCTGTGCCGAATGCTCATTTCGGAAATGGGAGGCCGAATGGAAGTCGACAGTGTTCCGGGCCGGGGGACAACATTTCGAGTCATTCTGAACGCTATAGAACACAATCTTGAAATCCAGAAGGAATCATAATGAAAATCCTTGTTGTTGATGATGAAGAGATCAAGCGAGTCTCGCTGGTGGATACTCTGTCCGACGGCGGCTATCACACAACGGCTGCCGCAGACGGCGCTGAGGCCCTGGACCTGCTGAAAAATGAGCGTTTCGATGTGGTCGTGACAGACCTGCGCATGCCCCAAATCGATGGCATGGGACTCCTCAAGCACATCAAGAACAATATCGCCGACACTGCGGTTATTATGATGACCGCCTACGGGAGCATTCCTTTAGCTGTCCAGGCCATGAAGCAGGGCGCCTTTACTTTCATTACCAAACCGTTTCGCAACGAGACGATTATCCCGTTGTTGGAGCGAATTCGGGACGACAGACGCGCCTCGACCGGTACCTTGCGGGATAAGATACAGGCCAACCTCGCTGATATAGAGTCGATAATTGTGGGCGATTCGGCCATCATCCGGGACATCAGAAGGATGGTTGAACTGTGCGGCAGAAATGATGCGACTATTCTTCTTACCGGCGAGACCGGTACGGGCAAGGACTTGATTGCCCAGACGGTCCATGATATCTCTCATCGACGTTCGGCGCCTTTTGTGAAGGTTAACTGCTCAACATTCCCGCAGCACCTGATCGAAAGCGAACTGTTCGGTCATGCAAAAGGAGCCTTTACCGGCGCCGATCAGCCAAAAAACGGCAAATTCGATGTCGCACAGGGAGGAACTATTTACCTCGATGACGTTGATGATATTCCGCTTGAGCATCAGGTCAAGCTCTTGGGTGTTATCGAGGAGAAGGTTTATGAGAGGGTCGGCTCTCCCATGCCGACAGAAGCGGACATAAGAATTATCGCCTCGACAAAGAAGCAGCTCTTGGCCGAGACCCGAAAAGGCACGTTTCGAAGCGACCTCTACTATCGACTCAACGTTTTGCATCTCAATCTTCCGCCTTTGCGCAAGCATCCGAAGGATCTGCCTGTCCTTGTTGACCATCTGCTTGGACGCATTGCCAAAGAACAGGACTACAGCCTGGCCGACGATGTAATGGCGTTTCTTTCCACCCACACCTGGCCCGGGAATGTTCGTGAACTGGCGCACGCACTGGAAAGGTCCTTTCTGACAGGAAACGGCGATATCACCGTTGACCTCCTCGCTACCGAGGCGATTCTCGCCGATCCGGCGCCGACTCAGACAGGCCCGTTCAAGGATGTTGTGATGCAGACCGAGCGCGAGTTACTGGAGCGGGCACTCATGCATGCCGGTGGAAACAAGAGCGCCGCGGCAAGGCTTCTCGGCATGAAATTCTCAACTTTCCGGGATAAGTTAGCCAGGCACGGATTGTTCTGAAATTAGCGGATTTCCGCAGAACTCACGGATTACCGCGAGAATGTTCGCATATCACATTTCCCCGGTCCCGATTCTCTTTATACGACCTTAGTTCTTGCCAGCAAAGATGTTATGTCTGTTACCGGACCCTGTGAAACTGAACCTGCCAACTTGGCACAGTTCTTGCTTAAAAGAATTTTCATACTGGTCAGTGTCCGTTACTGATGCGAGGAAGGGTGTCGTACGACGTAAACTGATACAATGGAATTAAGGAGGTTATTGTGGCTGGTATCAAGGGCAGCAGCCTCAGTGAGGAATTTCTCGAGCACGTTCACCAGTTACCGCAGGGAAAAAGTATCGACAAATGTATCCAGTGCGGTACGTGTTCGGGATCATGTCCTACCAGCAGTGCCATGGAATACAGTCCCAGAGAAGTAATTGCCGCCCTCCGTGCGGGAATGTTAGACCGTGTTCTACGCTCCAACACGATTTGGTTTTGTACATCCTGCTATTACTGCACAGTGCGCTGCCCGGCGAAGATACCGTTTACCGATGTCATGTACGAGCTGAAACGCCTGGGCATAAAGCACAAGATTTATCCGCGAAAAGACACAAATGCGGTAATGTCCAAAGCCTTCACAGATGTAGTCTCGAAATACGGCAGGAATGCCGAAACGGAACTGGTCAAAAAATACTATCTGCGAAGCAATCCCTTCAAAGTACTCGGTCAGTTGAAACTGGTAATGAAAATGCTGTCCCGACACCGGGTTGATTTTTTCCCCCATAGAATCAGCGGTATCGAGAATTTGAGAAGGATGATTGCCGCCGCGCAGGAAAACGGTGAAAGATGAATACGACAAATACCATGAAATTCACATACTATCCCGGCTGTTCGGTCACAGGCATGAACAAGGCCTATGACGTATCGACAAGAAGCACCGCCAAGGCCCTTGGTGTCGTGCTTGAAGAGCTGGACGACTGGAACTGTTGTGGGGCATCGGCGTACATGTCAGTACATGAAAAGCGTGCTTTTGTTTTATGCGCCCGGAATCTGGCACTGGCCGAAAAGGACAACAGAGACATGGTGACCATCTGCAATGGCTGCTACGTGGTTCTGAGCAAGGCCAACAAGTATATGGCTGCAAACCCCGAACTTAATGCCGATATTCAGAAGGCTCTGGCAGCCGGCGGAATGAGTTACAACGGCGGCGTCAGAGTTCGGCATTTTCTTGATGTTGTTGTCAACGACGTGGGTGAGGAGGCTGTCCGCCGGCGGACCTCCAAGCCTCTTGCGGGGCTCAGTGTCGCACCGTATTACGGCTGTCAGATCGGCCGGCCCTCCGGTGAAATCGACGACGCCGAGGACCCGCAGATGATGGACAAACTCATCGGTTGGCTTGGCGGCCGGAGCGTGCCGTTTCCGCTTAAGGCTAAGTGCTGTGGCGGGATGATGATGACCACGCGGCCCAAAATTGGCCGGGATCTCACCGGAAAAATTCTCAAATGCGCCAAAGACCAGGGCGCCGACTGCATCATTACGGCCTGCCCTCTTTGTCAGATTAATCTGGAAGCATTCCAGGACACAATCAGCCGAAAGTCCGGCACCGACTGTCAGATTCCGGTCCTCTATTTCACGCAGCTTATGGCAACCGCATTCGGTCTGGACGAGCCGGCTGTCGCCCTGAAGGATTGCCTGACACCCGTCGAGGCCATGTTTGCTCAAAAAGGTATATGATATATGATTAGAGAAAACCAGGAACACCGAATCGGGGTTTACGTCTGTCACTGCGGAACCAACATCTCTCATACCGTCGATATCGAAGCGGTGGTGGAATACGCACGTACTCTACCCGACGTTGTCCAGGTCCGGGAGTACAAGTACATGTGTTCCGAGCCGGGTCAGGATCTGATCAAGCAGGATGTCGAGGAGCAGAAGCTGACCAGGGTAGTCGTTTCGTCGTGCTCGCCTCTGATGCACGAAGAGACCTTCCGCAATGCCTGTGAAGACGCCGGCCTCAACAGGTTCCTCTTTCAAATGTCCAACATCCGTGAACAATGCTCGTGGGTGCACTCCGATCGCCAAAAAGCAACCGAAAAGGCAAAACGCCTCATCGCCGCCGCGGTACGACGCGTCCACCATCACAAGTCGATGGAGCAGCGTGAAGCGCCGGTCCACCCGGATGCCTTGGTTGTCGGCGCCGGTATTGCCGGCATCGAAGCTGCCTTGAAGATCGCCGAAGCCGGCAGAAAGGTCTATCTTGTAGAGAAAGAACCGTCTATCGGTGGTCATATGGCCAAGTTTGACAAGACCTTCCCCACGCTGGACTGCGCCGCATGCATTCTCACACCCAGGATGGTCCAGGTCGGCCAGCACCCAAATATCGAACTGATGACCTACTCTGAAGTAGAAGACTTATCCGGGTATGTCGGCAATTTCAAAGTGAAGGTTCGCCAGCATGCCCGTTATGTCACAAAGGACTGCACAGGCTGCGGAGAGTGCGTCAGCGTATGCCCGTGCGAGCATCCCAGTGAATTTGAAATGGGCATGTCAACACGTAAAGCCATCTATCGTTCGTTCCCCCAGGCCGTGCCCAACTGGTTCACCATTGACAAGCGCGGCGTGCCGATGTGCGAAGATACCTGCCCCATTCACACACGAACCCAGGGATATGTCAACCTGATTGCTCAAGAGAGGTTTGAAGAAGCCCTGAAAGTCATCCGTGACGTAAACCCATTCCCGGCCATTCTGGGACGTATCTGCCATCATCCCTGCGAGAGCGAGTGTCAGAGGGGCGAGCACGACGAGCCGATAGCCATCTGTGCCCTCAAGCGATTCGTCGCCGACTGGGAGGTCGAGCACAATCTGCATCCCGAACCGGTCAAGGCAGAAGCTAACGGCAAAAAGGTTGCCATCATCGGTTCAGGTCCGGCGGGGCTGACCGCTGCTTATGACCTTGCAAGAAAAGGATATGCCTTAACAGTTTTTGAAAAGTACGCAGAGCCCGGAGGCCTGATACGCTGGGGCATCCCATATTTCAGGCTGCCACGCGAGGTTCTCGATCGCGAAATAGACTGGGTGCTTGGCCATGGCATAAAACTCAAGTGCAACAGCGCCTTGGGAGAAAACGGACTGACCGTTGACAAACTGCTCAATGACGGTTACGACTCGATCATTCTCGCATTAGGGACAACTAAAGGACTGGATTTGGGCATTGAAGGCGAGAAACTGCCCGGAGTGGTCAACTGCCTGGATTATCTGGCGCACGCCAATCTTCAGGGCTCGGTCGAAACCGGCAAATGCGTTGCCGTCGTCGGCGGTGGAAATGCGGCGGTGGATTCGGCGCGAACGGCACTGCGATACGGTGCAAAAGAGGTAATGATTCTTTATCGCCGCACAAGGACCGAGATGCCCGCGATCAGTGCCGAGATCGAAGCGGCGATCAGCGAGGGCGTCCAGATACATTTCCTGGTCAATCCCGTGGAGATGATTGCGGATTCTTCCGGTCGCTTGACAAAGGTCAAATGCCAGAAGATGCAGCTTGGCGAGCCGGACAAAAGCGGCAGACGCAGACCGGTTCCGATTGAAGGACAGTTCGTGGAGTTTCCGGTTGATCAGGTTATACTGGCTATCAGCCAGTTGCCGGACCTGGATTTCCTGGTCAAGGATGAAGATTTCGATTTGACAAAATGGTCTACCCTTGCGGCCGATCCGGATACGTGCGAGACCGGCAAGAAGCGTGTTTTCGCCTGCGGCGATGCCGTAACCGGGCCGAGTACTGTCGTCGAAGCAATGGCTTCGGGCAGGCAGGCCGCTACGGCGGTTGACATGTACCTGTCGGGCGAGGATCTGGAGACATTGCGAGGCAAACCGCACAGGCCGCATGCATTGCCGCTAATGGACAATGTGCGCAGGCCGGAACTGCCGCAACAAAAGCGTGTCGAAATACCACTCGACCCGGATGCTGGCATCACACTCAAAGAGGTGGAGAAGACGTTGACAGCCGAAGAGGCGATCAAAGAAGCAGGGCGATGTCTTGTGTGCGGGGGGTGTTCGGACTGCCGAGTGTGTCTTGACGCCTGTGAGGTAGGCGCCATTGATCACTGTATGGACGATACGGTGCGTGAATTAGATGTTGGGGCGATCATCATGGCGACAGGTTTTCAACTGTTCGACAGTACGGTGGTTGCACGATACGGCTACGGCAAATTTGACAATGTAATCAATTCCATGGAGTTCGAGCGGTTAAGCCACGCCAGCGGGCCGACCGGCGGAAAGATACTCACCAAAGACAACAAGCCTCCCGAAGCCGTCGCTATCCTGCACTGCGTGGGAAGCCGGGACGAGAACTATAACGAATACTGCTCACGGGTCTGCTGTATGTACTCGCTCAAGTTCGCACACTTGGTGAAGGAAAAAACAAACGCCGACGTGTATAACCTCTACATTGACATGCGGGCATTCGGCAAAGGATATGAGGAATTTTACAAGCGTGTGCTTGGTGAGGGGGTGCATTTTATTCGAGGCAAGTGCGCCGAAGTTACAAAAGTGGCTGAATGCCAGGAAGAAAAAGACAAACTAATCGTCGTGGTGGAAGACACCCTGTTAGGTGTAACGCGCCGGCTGCCGATGGATATGGTCATCCTCTCCGGAGGCCTCACGCCCGGCCGCGACACCGAAAAACTGAGCAGGATATTCGGTCTCAATTGTGCCCAGGGCGGGTTCTTCCTTGAAAAACACCCCAAGCTGGCGCCGGTGGACGCCATTTCAGACGGAATCTTTCTTGCCGGCGCCTGCCAGGGACCCAAGGACATTCCCGATTCTGTGGCCCAAGGCGCCGCAGCGGCCGCCGGCGCCTTATCATTGATCGACAAGGGAAAGGTCATTATCGAACCGATCACCGCCGAGATCGACGAGGAGCAATGCGCGGGCTGTCAACTCTGCATCGCCAACTGTCCCTATGCTGCGATTGACTACGACGAAGAAAAGAAAATATCTGTAGTTACAGAAGAACTGTGCAAAGGATGCGGAACCTGCGTCGCCGGATGTCCTTCGGGCGCCGCCGGCCAGAAAAACTTCGAGGACGCACAGATACTTTCGGAGATTGAAGGCATCCTTGCCGCAAATTAGAGCCTCTAACAAAATGAAACGTGGCACGGGCATCCTGCCCGTGTATCCTGGGCAAGATGCCCAGGCCACATTAAAACGCTCATTTTGTTAGGTACTCTTAGTTATTTACAGACGGAGATTAATGCATGGCCAATGAACAGTTTGAGCCGAGAATAGTCGGATTTCTGTGTCGCTGGTGTTCCTACACCGGCGCCGATCTCGCCGGAACCAGCCGAATGCAGTATCCGGCCAACCTCGCCGCTATTCGAGTAATGTGCTCGGGACGAGTAGACCCGACCTTCGTGGTCAAAGCTCTCAAAGACGGCGCCGACGGCGTTCTGATAGCTGGCTGCCATCCGGGTGATTGTCACTATTCCGAGGGCAATTACAAGGCGATGCGGCGATACCCGATGCTGCTGAATCTGCTTGACCAGTTCGGCATTGAGTGCGGGCGCGTGCGGCTTGAATGGATATCGGCTTCGGAGGGTGAGCGTTTCGCAGAGGTTGTCACCGAATTCACCGAACAGCTCAAGGCCCTCGGACCGCTCAATTGGCAGGAGAGCATTAGTGCGCTCTGTACAGGCACGTAACCCTGGAATATTCGTTGAGGAAAAGAAATGGCAAAACCCAAAGTGGCATTTTACTGGTGTGCTTCCTGTGGCGGCTGTGAAGAGACCATCGTGGACTTGGCGGAAGACATTCTGAAGGTCGTCGAGGCGGTGGACATTGTGCTATGGCCGGTGGCGCTGGATTTCAAACTCAAGGATGTTAAGGCATGGAAACCCGGCGAAGTAGCCGTCGCTTTCATCAACGGCGCCGTTCGCCTTTCCGAGCAGGAAGAATGGGTCAAGCTCCTGCGTGAGAAATGTTCCCTCGTTGTGGCCTTCGGTTCCTGTGCCCACTTAGGCGGCATTCCGGGTCTCGCCAACGCCACCACCCGCGACGAAATCATAGCCAACAAGTATCTTCGCGCGCCGACGGTTAACAATCCCGAAGGCACGGTACCGCAGGAAAAGTCAAAGGTCAACGGCTTCGAACTTGAACTGCCGAATTTCTGGAAGGATGTAAAAGCGCTCGATGAGGTAATCGATGTGGATTACTATCTGCCCGGCTGTCCGCCGCCTTTCGAGACGGTGGCGACCGCCGTCAATGCGATCCTCGAAAACAAGCTTCCGCCCAAAGGCTCTGTGATCGCGCCGGAAAAGGCTTTGTGTGAAACATGCCCGCGAAACGAATCGAAACCGGACGATCTGACTATCACCAGCTTCAAGCGATTAGCGACGTCCACACCCGATCCGGAGAAGTGCTTTCTGGCGGACGGATTCCTGTGCATGGGACCGGCCACACGCGGAGGCTGCGGCGAGCGCTGCATCAACGGCAACATGCCGTGTCGCGGCTGTTTCGGACCGACGCCTGACGTCCTCGATGCCGGCCTCAAAATGCTAAGCGCCGTTGCATCCCGGGGCGCCGCCGACACCGAGCAGGCATCTCAGGACTTTGCCGATTCACTCGTCGACCCGCTCGGCACGCTGTATCGTTTCAGCCTGCCTGTTTCCATGCTCAGGCGGCGACTCGTCCCGACCGGCGATAATCAGTGACATATATGAAGTTGTGCGGCAAGTATTACCGTTGTGTAATAGGAACTTCTAACAAAATGAAACGTGGCACGGGCATCCTGCCCGTGTATCATGGGCAAGATGCCCATGCCACATTAAAACACTCATTTTGTCAGGTACTCTAAGGAATGAAAATGAGCAAGCGGATAACAATAAATCCCATTACGCGACTGGAAGGCCACGGCAAGATCGAGATATTCCTTGACGATGCAGGCGATGTCGAACGTGCATTCTTACAGATACCGGAGCTTCGCGGCTTTGAAACATTCTGTCTCGGCCGGCCCGCCGAGGAAATGGCTCGCATTACCCCGCGGATTTGCGGCGTCTGTCCGACCGCCCATCACATAGCATCGACCAAATGTCTTGACGACCTGTGGCATGTCGACCCGCCGCCGACAGCAAAGAAACTTCGCGAACTTGTGTACTCAGCCTTTATGTGCGAGGACCATTTCCTGCATTTCTATTTTCTTGGCGGGCCCGATTTTGTCGTAGGTCCCACTGCACCGGCGACCGAACGAAACATCCTGGGCGTCATCGCCAAGGTCGGCCTTGACATCGCCGGCCAGGTCATCGCGATGCGGCGAAAGTGCCGCGAACTCATCGAAACCATGGCGGGCAAGGTAATACACCCCGTCTTCGGCCTGCCCGGAGGCGTCTCCAAAGGCATCACCGAGGAACAACGCCTCGAATTCCTCAAGACCGCCGAAACCGCAGTCGAGTTTGCGCAGTTTTCACTCAACCTCTTCAATGATGTCGTCCTCAAAAACGACGACTACGTCAAGCTCATCCTTGACGACGCATACGCACACAGGACCAACTACATGGGGCTGGTGGACGAAAACAACAAGGTCAACTTCTACGACGGCCATGTTCGTGTTGTCGGCCCCGACGGCGATGAATTCGCCAGATTCGCCCCGCGCGACTACACCGACCATTTCGCTGAACACGTCGAGCCGTGGAGTTACGTTACTTTCCCCTATTTGAAAAGCAAGGGCTGGAAGGGATTCGTCGACGGTCCCGACAGCGGTGTTGTTCGCGCTGCCCCTCTGGCCAGATGCAATGTCGCCGATGGCATGGCCACGCCTCTCGCCCAGGCCGCTTATGAGAAGATGTACGAAACCCTCGGGGGAAAACCCGCACACGCAACCCTGGCGTTCCACTGGGCAAGACTGGTGGAAGCTTTATATGCCGCCGAACGCATGAAGGAACTCCTCGAAGACCCCGAAATCACCGGCACGGATATTCGCACCGAACCAACCCGGACGCCGGACGAGGGCATCGGAATCGTCGAGGCCCCACGCGGAACGCTCGTTCACCACTACTTCACCGACGACAACGGTGTCCTTACGAAAGTCAACCTCATCGTGGCGACCAATTTCAACGCCGCCCCCATCGCGATGTCCGTGGAAAAGGCCGCCAAAGGCATGATCAAGGGCGGCAAGGTTAACGATGGCCTGTTGAACATGGTCGAGATGGCATTTCGAGCATATGACCCTTGCCATGCCTGCGCCACGCACAGCCTGCCGGGCCAGATGCCGCTTGTCGCCAGAGTATACGACAGCACCGGCAAAACGATCAAGGAATTGAGGCGATGAATTCTCAACCGCCGCCGATCACGTGCGACAATGCAGAGATTGTTCACAAAAAGGGGAGAGTCTTGAACCCAAAAACGAAGTTATCTTCCACGCTTGTCCTTGCCTTGGGTAACGACATCATGGGTGATGATGCCGCTGCGCTTGTCGCATCAGGAATGCTCAAGGAACAGTTTGCCGAAGACGCCGATTTCAACGATACGATGGAGGCGGGTCTTGCACTTATGGATATCATGGCGGGATATGAGCGCGTCCTGCTGCTGGATACGATAATTACAGGTCGACACGAGCCTGGAACGGTCCTTGAATTCTCGCAGGACGACTTCCGTAAGGTCGTGGGGCCATCGCCACATTACATGGGCCTGCCTGAAGTGATCCAGTTAGCCGACCGCATGTCTGTTTCCTTCCCACCGGTAATATGTATCATTGCATTGGAGATTGAGCGACCGGTGGACTTTGCCGAAACACTGAGTCCGGGCATCAAAGAGGCAGTACCCCGTTTCGTACAGAAGGCCGCTGAAACACTGCGCCGCTGGAAAAAGGAAGGATATTGACTCGCCTGCATCACAGGGCGTCAAAATCCGTATTTGCTTATTCACAAGGATTTTGCGGTGTTGCACTCAGGAGTTTTTGATGTTGCGTATGAAGCCCTCAGAAGAACAAAAACGCGATATTGCCAGGCTGCAGGCTGAGACAGACTGCCCCCGGGGCTTTGAGTGTTGCCAGTCAGACTCGGCAGACCTGTGCAAAGTCAGATATGTCGGCGCCCATATGCTCGAATGCATAGAGATGCTGAATCGGCCTTGTCCGTTCAAATACTTCCTCGGCGAAGAAGGCTTCTGCAAATGCCCTCTTCGATACTACCTGGCCGCAAATCTGAACATATCGAATGCTCTCCGCCCGAACCAGCGTCCCGTGCGCTTGCAAGCGAACATCCGGCTTTTTGGGGATAGAAGAATCCGCTTGTGATATTCTCAATAGTACTCCAGTTGCTTCCATCGTACCATTCACTGACAAAGGAATCACCCGGATGAGCCCTTTTCGTGAGCAAATCCATACAACCGCTCTACAACCCGAAAGCCCGTTATCTGTCAATTCGCAAAAAACACTCATTCCATAAGTGTTGTATTGGCAGTTGGTTATGGGTCCATTGAGAATGGTATAGCGGTTTCAATGACCAGCGCTTCATGCTGTTTTTTAGTGGTTCGATGGCCAGACCTGTTGAAATCGAAGTCCCGATTATGGTATTATTTACAATGTCGCGTGCAGGAGCACTTATTATGACGTTAAATGGGAATCTCGGCCAACAAAATGAATAAAACGCTTGCAATTGGCTGTGTAAGTTGGTTTGATAGTGTACTAAGGCAAGTTGTGTTTATCCTGAAACGAGAACGAGGTTGAGCACCATGTTGCGCACACCTGTTGAATGTACAAATGCTTTGGAAAGCAATTTCTTTGCCAATCATAGATTCGCGGTGAACCCTGGCCAGGTTTGAGGTAGCTTGTGATGAAAACTAAGGCGATTGCACTTGTCGTGTTAATGCTGGCATCATCAGGCTTGATATCGGCCAGAGCGGAGGCTAAGGCGAACACCGAGGCCGAGACAAGCGCCGAGGCCAAGGCGAAGACCGGCTACGAAGCGGCCGAGAAAGCAGCCAGGGCGGCGGAAGCTGCGGTCGGCCCCGTAAAGGTCGCCATGCAAAAGGCCGACGTGGCATACGCCAACGCGAGGAAAGCGGCCAACGCCAAGCGGCAGAAGGCAACTGATGCGAAGAATCTGGCGGGCGAGCCGGGCGTAAGGGATTTGAAACAGGCCGCGGCCAACTTGCCCGCTGCCGTCAAGGCCCTGACCGACGCGACCAACGCCAAGCCCCCCCTGGACAAGGCGTTGGCTGCCGCCAAGGCCGCCGCGACCCCACTGCAGCAAACTTACGATGCGGCGGAGAAGGCAGCTCGGGAGGCTGAGGCCGTGGCGAAGGCCGCCTCCGACGCGGCCAACAAGCTCGACAACGAAGCCAAGAGGGCCGCGGCCCAAGCGGCCGCCAAGCGCAGAGTGGCTAATGCGGCTAACGCCGCCCTGGCCCGAGCACGGCAAGGCGAACAGAATTTGCAGGACCGGGCCAACGC